>NZ_JASHKU010000031.1:49806-82518 GCF_030056875.1 Rhodococcus sp. IEGM 1351
TCGCCGCCGGATATCGGTGGAATGTCGATGTCGCGCTCGCAGTGTGTGCCGGCCGGATAGCAGCCGCCCCCACCCGGGACCTCGTCCGGAATGATTTCCTCCGGAGGCGTCCAGGGTTCTTGCTCGGGTGGGGTCCATGGTTCTTGCTCGGGTGGGGTCCATGGTTCCTGTTCCGGTGGGGTCCAGGGTTCTTGCTCGGGTGGGGTCCATGGTTCCTGTTCCGGTGGGGTCCACGGTTCCTGCTGGGGTGGCGTCCAGGGAGCGACACCGTCTGGAGCCGGCGAACAGTCCGGGGGCACACAGAGCGGCGGTTGATCGTCGGCAGCGGGGTACGGTGTCGGGTCGAGACTCTCTCCCAACCCTGGGAGAGGAAGCTGGGGCATCGTCGGCCACGGCGCGACGGGTTGTTGCCGCACAACATCGGTGGCCACCGACTGTGGCGCCGCGACCGCAAGCGGGGGCCCTGAGAGGAACCCGAAAAACCCGAGAGCGCCGACGACCACAAGGGTGGACATCACCATGACCGCCCGCCGCCAGCGGGTAGGTCGGGGCATCTGCCCCACCCCCTCGGGTGCGCGTTCGGTACTTTCAGTCTGCGCCGGTGCTGCGCGCTGGGGCAATACCCGACGCGCACCGAGTTCCTGGCGGACGTGGTGGGTGTGGTGATGGGTTCGAGGCATGGCATCTTCTCGGGTCGAAGTGGTCGACTTTCAGTGTGATGTGCTGGCCGCGGGCGAATCATCACCCGCCGGGTGGAGCCTTCTCACCCCTCGTCGGATGCGGCACGCCGGTGCCAGAGGGGAACCGCACCGTCGACCATGGTGCCGCGCCGACCTGCGGAATTAGACTGGCAACAGGGCGAAGCGTCCGACCGAAGGTCGTGTGCCCGAAAATTGTGCGGAGGACGGCGATGAACGCACTGAGCGAACCGACTCTCTGCTATCTCGATGGCGGATACGGCACCCGCGAATTCGTGTTGTCCGTGGACTTACCACGGATCACCGTGGGCCGCTCGGAGAAGGCCGATATCGCGTTGCCATCAGATCCGAACGTGTCGCGGCTGCACGCCACTATCGAATGGATCGGATCCTATTGGACGGTGACCGATGACGGACTTTCCCGCAACGGCACCTTCGTCAACGGCGATCGCCTCAGTGGGCGCCGACGACTCCACGCCGGTGACGTCATCCGAATCGGTTCCTCGTCACTGACTTTCCGCACCTTCATTGCGGCCAGCGGGGAGATGACCGGCACCGCCGACGCCCTGCCCACCCGAGCCGCTCTGACTCCGGCGCAATTCGCGGTCCTGGTGGAGTTGTGCCGGCCGTACAAGAACGACGCAGCCTATGCCCATCCCGCCTCGAATCAGGAGATCGCCGATCACCTCTTCTTGACGGTCGACACGATCAAATGTCATCTCCGCGTGCTCTTCTCGAAGTTCGGTCTCGAGGATTTGCCGAATAATCAGAAGCGCATGCAACTCGTCGCCCGCGCCCGGCACAGCGGCATCATCACCGCCAGCGATCTGTGAATCCGGGACAAATCTCTCAGCCGTGGTCTCGACCCGATCCTTCCCGGGCCGCCGCGAAGTCGGTGCACCGGGTGCTTTCCGCAGCCCGAACGAGATGCCTGCCGTTATGGCAGTGATTCGACCGGCCGACCAACCATCCTGCTGTGGTGCCGATCCAAGCTCCATCGATCATCCGATGAGTCGCGCGACGTTGCCGCCGCAGGGAGAGCTTTGAAAACCGTGGGGGAAAGTGTAATCCGAATCTAATTGAAGACTCTTCAGTCATCGGAAAGACCAGACACTCATTGCTTAACAGGATTTTTGGCGCGGCTTATCGTTCCTCCGGCCAGGCGCGCACTCTGTTTCACCATAGGGCACAGACCTTGCGGATCAGGTGAAGCCGGCGCCCACCCTCGGCTCCACAGCTGTTCAGTCATGTGCTGGAAGCAGGCGAAGAGGAGGGGATCGTCCTGCCGGACCAGCACCGATCCGCTGTTCGCCGCCCGCACCATGGAACTCTTCCGCGGGGGCAAGTACTAGCATGCCGCGCAATCGTGCAGCGGCCCCCAACGCATCGGCATCCTCGGCGAGGACTCCGAATCGACGATCTCGGTCACCGATCGGCCGACCAACCCGCCCTCGTCGTGGCCGAGCAGGCGCTCGAGCGCGGGATCCGCGTGCACCACGCCACAGTCCTAGTCCGCCGCGAGTGTAGGCACCAGAAACCGCCGCCGCAGAACTGCGACGGGCAGCCTATCGAGAGAGCCCAGCCCTGTCCCGGGTCCCCCGCCGACGACCCAGATCGTTTCCGGCCGCTGTGATCGCCGGTGCCTGCTGGCGTGCGATCGGCGCAACGGTCGACGACCGCCACGTCGACGACCGCTACATCGGTGCCCATTTGCATGGTGCGCGGCGCTACTGCCAGGACGGTGGATTCGGCGTGAGCTGGCTTGGTGGCGCCACCGAGGGCGTACACAAGGTGTTGCCGACGGCGCCGACCACCATCCCGTGCTGTGACGCACCGACAGTGGGCAAATCGCGACCAGGTCTATTGAGGTCGTCACCCGGCCATTCCGGATGGAAACGCTACCCCTCCGGTTCCCATGCAGGCACCGTTCACCGGGCCCGCAGCCCAGGCGCCAAACAGTGGATTGACGATTTTGCCGTGATGGGTGTTCACGCCCGGGTCGGACACCATCCCGACGGTGAGGCGCTGAAATACCGTGCAGGTCCAGCCTTCCATCGGCAGACCATCAGTCCGGAGGACCGTCCCGACGACCGCCGGTCGCCCATCCGGCTCCAGCGTCGGAGCGGCGGCTGCTACACCTGATCCGAGGACGATCACGGGCCCCACCGCGACAGAAGCGATGGCCACTCTGATGATGTTCTTGTTCATGGTCTTTCCTTTATCTGTAGGCGGCATCTGCTTCCGCTGATTCCGGGATCCGTGGAGAATCTCCGTGTGGTACGGACAATCGTCATCCCTGCGACGTGCTGAAACATCAGCTCTCGGGTGGGAAGCCGTCACACCTGAACATCGGTGTTGATTGAGTCCCGGCGAGTGGTTTCGCGGGTGTGTTCGCTCGAATATCGACGCGATGTTGATCGCCATGCCGTGAGCGGAAGGGGTCCCATTGAGGTATCCAATGCGGGCGGTGCACATCCGGCTGCAGCGATTGAGGACATCGGCGTGTCCTGGTGAGGCCGCCTTCCCGGACGGCTCGCCAGGGAACAGGTCGTGATCGTGTGCGCCGTCCCGCACGTCGATGGCCGGCCGCTGCCGCCTGCGCGAATGACCTCACCCCAGAGTGTCTCGGTCCGGCTGTCTTCGCCCGCCGCCCTCGGGCCCTATTTGGCGGGCACACTCCTGCCCGGCGCCGTGCCTGATTTCGCCGACGCCGGCGACGAGAGCCTCGAGCTGACCGCTCTCGGTCATGGCGTCGCAAGGGGCGCCGGGCACGCCACGGGCTGCTCGGGTTCCTCGATCGGTCGGCCCGAGAGGTCGATCACGGTCGGAAACTCATCCGGTGTGACGAGTTTCCACCCTGGCGAGGATAGTGTCCGCGGGTGCCAGGGATCAGGATGGTGTACGGAGCGGGAATGCCAACCTTCCGACCGGATGCCCGCGAACACGTCACCACAACAAATTCCACCGCCGCGCTCGGTGCTGAGCCTGGCCGATCAGAAAATTGGTAAGTGAGCACAATGAACAACAGAACTTTGCGTGGGGCGGCCGTTGCCTCGGCCGTCATCGCGCCGGTCATCGCCTTCGGGGCCGGCATCGCCTCGGCCGCTCCAACCGCCACCGTCAGCGGCGGAGCAACGATCGCGTACGCCACCGGTGCGAGTCAGCCCGAACCCATTCCTGGAACAGCGGGTCAGCGATGCTCAGGTAATCGGGTCGGAGTCGACGTGACCACCGGCGAGGATATCGTCTGCGTCTACTCCCGCGACTACTACCCGGACGGTGTCTGGGTCACCGCCGACATTGTCGGTGTCCACAACATTGGGGAACCATGCGACCCCACGACCGACCAGGCTTCCCAAACGCCGGACGGCATCTCGATCCTGTGTGTCCAGGGCCAGGGGTGGACGCCCGGACCCTAGACCGAACGGGTGCAGGAGGTTCCCGGGTTCAGTCGGAGGATGGAGCTCTCCCGGCCCCCGATGTGGGTCCGGAGGACGGTTGTCGGCCGCCGCCGGGCCCGAGTCGTTGGATCGGCTGGTGCCAACCGGGATGTTCTCGCACCACACCGCCGGCGGGGGTGTACGGGCTGGGGATCTGGATGCCGATGTCGTTGAGCTGACCGCGACCGCCGAATCCGGCTGTCGCTGCCCGAGGTGATCGTGCAGCGGGGTTCGCGGTCGCGGGCAGACTGGCATGTCGTCGATGGGCTGCCGGTGCCGACCCCGGACCACACCATCGGTGATCTCGACGCCGCCGGCGCCGATGCCGGTCACCTGGGACCCTGTGGACCGGATCATCCGAGGTCTGGTCACGGTGGAGGAGGTGGTGGTCGTGCTGTCGCCGCGCGCGTTCGATGACGGTCACCGTGTGCTGGACGGGCACGGTTCGTCGTGGCGCTGATCGCGCAGAGGGGGCGCCGACCACGCTGGCCGTCGCGGATATCGCCTGCAACGGCACTCCCGACCTCACAACACCGCTACCACCACGGCAACGCCGTCGGATGTCGAGCAGCTGAGCTCGCACTGGTGAAGGCGCTGACCAAGTGACAGTAGGCGCGCAATGCGGTGGTGCGGTCGTTCGCCGCCGCCCTCGGGGCCGGTACCATCGGCAAGCCCGCATCCGCCGGAGAATGACGCCCGCGTAGACGGTCGTCGGTGAGTCCGGCAGTGCGGCCCGCACGCGGTGCGGAAGAGCATCACCGACCGCCTCGACCGGGTACGCCAGAGAGCACGGGCAGAACGTGGCCTGGGTGTGCTCACCTGGGGTGGCCCCGGCGGGTTCTCTTCGACAGTCAGGTTCACTGTCGCCGAGTGCGCGCCAATCGAGTGGGGCGACTGGTTGGATATGCGGGTGATCCCGGCGGGCCTCGGATAAACCCGCTGGACGCGTCGAGGCGGACCACAACCCTCAACACCCGACTCTCCAACCGGAGCCGGAATCAGGATGGAACGGCAGGAAGTCCGGCACGGTTCACACCGCGCCGCCCCCGTGTGGATGGTCGGCGACCCGATCGGTCGCTGGCGCGCCGATTCGGGCCGCCCATCCGGCCGCAGGGGAGTGTGATGAAAATTCCTTCGTTGTCCCTCCGGCATTCCTAGTCGCACATAGTGTTTGGTCTATGTGCTGATGCCGGATCAGATTGGTCCCCACACCTGCGGAATCAATCCGCCGCTGACCCCATTGAGGAATCCGGTGAAAATCCACGTATACATGATGACCTCCTCTCTCGCATTGTGTCCAATAACGCTCCGCCTGAGGGTTATTCGATTTCCTGAACAAGTACAATTCTCGTTCTCGAGGCAGGTGGAGAACATCGCCTGCGGGGCTGAAATGTCCTACCCTCGAGCGTCAGACAAAATAGAGCGGTGTCAGCTTGTGGCGTCGGAGTCGAGGATCGGCGGTGGGCGGGCCGCCGGGGCGCCTGTGCGGGAGCGCCCGGGTGACCGTGCGCCGCGGTCCGCATCCGGTCTCGCCGGTCCGGCCCCGACCGTCACCGTAGGAACCGATCCGCATGGACAGGTCGAATTGGAGACCGCGACCGGCAACCTCACCTACGCGTCCCCACTCTCCCTGTCGGGCGACACGATCTCCTCGACCGAGGTCTCCGAGATCCTCTCCCCGTCCGGGAATGTGAATCGGGCCCTGGCCAACGCCAAGCGGAAAGCTCATCAACTCCTCGGCCTGAAGGTCGGCAACCAGTACCGGTATCCGCTGTTCCAGTTCGACCGCGAGCGCAAACAAATCCGCCCCGTCGCTGAGCACGCGAACCGGCTCATGGAATGCGACCTCGACCCGTGGGGAACCCTGGACTGGTGGTTCACCGAGAACCCACTGATCGGTGACCAGCGGCCGGTGGACCGCCTGACCGCGCACATGCTGACGGAGGCCGAGGTGGAGCTGATGGTGGCGGCCGAGCAGATGGGCATGGACTGACCCCGGTGACTGAGCGCTACAACGGCCGGCCCCCGCAGACCCGGGTGATCCCGGCGGGCACCGCACTGCACCGGATCTCGGGACCGGATCCCCTACCCGCCGAACGCGTTCAACAGCAGCGGCATTCGCGCACTCGGTGACCCGCTGTGAGGGCGGTTCGAGCCGATCGACGACTCCCACGGCGGCTACCTATAGTGGCACTGTCACACGCCGCTGCCGTCGCGGAAGGCATCCTCCGCGACATCCCCATCCCACGGTCCGGGATCGTGCGCCGCAAGCGGTTCGCCGGCAAGACACACCTGGATGGTCCTCGGCCGCGACATCACGGTCACCTCGCTGCTGGACGGCGATCTCCGATCACTGAACCTGTCGGGGACCCTGGTGGGCTGTGACCGCGGCGCCTACGCCTGGTCCCGCACCACCTGCCATCAGATCCTGGGCGCCGATCCGCACACCGACGGGGTGATCTACCGCTGCCGTAACAACCCCGCCGAACTTGCCCTGATGCTGCTCGACCGCGGAGCCCTCGACTCGGCCGCACTCACCATCGCCGAATCCCACGACGTGCTGACCGACCCGGGTACCTGCGACGAGGTGGTCAAGGTCCTCGACGAGGTCCACCACCTGAAATACGTGGGTGCGGGCAGCGCCCGACTTCCGTAGCCCCGTCCTCGAGAACGGTCAGGGACGGTTGGATGCGCATCCCGCGCCATGAGGCAGTGTCGTAACTGGTGTTGGGATCGGCGGTCTATTGCGAGAATGGGGTCGCCGGTGTGGCCCTTTCGCTTTCCTCCCGGCCGTGGTTGCGGGCTCGACACTTTCCCGCCGCTGTTCGTTTTTGAGCTGCGTTTCGTGTCATGGCAGTCTCGTGGTCTTCGGTGCATGTGCGAAGGTCCCGCTGGGCTGACCGCTGGTCGTTGTAATTGGATGCAGTGCAGGAATATTCGCATTCGTCATTCTCGCGGCGGAAGGAGTTCCTGGCCTTCTTGGCCGCAGTGGTCCTGCTGGAGTCGGCACCGTCGACAGATGGTGCTCTGTATGTTTGTGCTGGACGACAAGGGTGATGGCACGGGTCCTCGGGAATCAGGGCGGCCCGCGTGTGATTACTTGCCGTTTCGATCTGCTGGCGGTGAGAGGGCCGAAATGCCGCTACTGTGTGCGATCGACGATTGCCCGGCGAATAGGGAGAAAAGTATGGCGGTATCACCGAGGGGTTCTGCAGGTTCGGCGCAAAAGACGACGAAAGAGATTCGTGAGTGGGCGATCGGGGAGGGAATGGAGGTGTCTTCCCGCGGCCGGATTTCGGCCGAGATCGGGCAAGCATTCGATGCCGCTCAAGCGAAGGAGGCACAGGTTGTCGACCGTCACGTAATTCCCCAGGGGTGTCCGTCACGTAATTCCCCATGCTCGGGCGTGCTGAGTCGAGGGTAACCCGAGCGGGCGGGGTGCGGGTCAGGTTGCGGCGGTGGGGCGGTGTCCGGGTCGTTTGCGGGGTCGGTAGGACGGTCCGTCCATCAGGGTTTGATGGCTGGTGTTGATGAGCCGGTCGAGGAGCGACTCGGCGACGACCGGGTTCGGGAACAGCGGGTACCAGTCCTTCGGGGCGCGGTTGCTCGTCAGGATCAGGGGTTTGCCGGCGATGGCGCGATCGGAGACCAGATCGTAGAGGTCGTCGGACTGGGTGGTGGTGTGCTCACGCATCGCAAAATCATCGATAATCAACACCAGCGGCCGGGTGTATTCGCGCATCCGCTGACCGATGGTGCGGTCGGCATGGCCGCCGGCGAGATCGGCGAGCATGCGGGAGCACTTGACGAACCGCACGTCCCCGCCGCGGCGGGCGACGTGATGCCCAAGCGCTTGTGCCACATGGGTTTTGCCTACTCCAACGGGACCGTAGAGGATCACCGACTCGCCGGCATCGAGCCAGCGCAGGGCGGCCAGCTCCCGCAGCATCGCCGCCGGAAGTTTCGGATTCGCGGTGAAATCGAAGTCCTCGAACGTGGCCGGTTGCTCGAACCGCGCTCGTCGCAGCCGACGGGCCAGCGCCGCGGTTTCCCGGCGGGCGATCTCATCCTCACACAGCACTTGCAGGAACTCGAGGTGTCCGAGCTGCCCGTCCCGGGTCTGAGCGAGCCGGGCGTCGAGCGTGTCGAGCATCCCGGTCAACTTCAACGTCTTCAGCGCAGCCCGCAGGCTGGGGTCGTGAATGGTCATGACGATTCCTAGTGGTCTGATGAAAGTAATTGGTGTGCAGCATGCGTCGGTGCAGCGTTCAACAATTCAGGCGGTGCGTTCGGTGTCGAAGGCGTCGGGTCCGCGCAGGAACGCCGGCGCCGGCGTGGGGGCCGGTGCGGGCTGTCCGTCGTGTTCGGTGCCGGCGGCGAGGATGCCCTTGACGGTGCGGTAGCTGGGGTCACCGACCTCGAGGGCGCGGGCGCAGGCCGCGTCCAGGCGGGCGTCGTCGTAGCGGTCCCGCAGCCGGACGATGCCCTGGATCGCCCGCAGCCGGTGCAGCGCGTTGACCTGCGACAACTCGGCGACCACGGCGACCGCGGCCGGGCCGATCTGCTCGGCCTGCGCCCGACACCAGACCACGGTCTGCAGCGTGTAGGCGATCTTGTGCGGCGGGTAGTGCTCGGGGTTCGTCGACCGCCCCGACAGGTGCAGCACATGCGTGGCGGCCACCTGCTCGGTGTGGAAGATCTGCACCACGTCGCCGCAGGTGCGGACCAGCACCTGCTGGCCGATCAGCCGCCAGGGCACCGAATACAGGGCCTTGCCGGCCTTGACGTGACAGTCCGGGGCGACCTTCCCGACCTGATAGAGGACCAGCTCGAACGGTTTCGGAGGAAGTGCTGTGAGAGTGCGCCTTTCGATGGCGTCGAACACCGCCGCGGGTTGCGCACCGTCGAGACCACGGTGATTGTGGAGCCCGTAGACGTCGGTGCACCAGGCCAGGGCGGCGTCCTGCATCTGCGCCAGTGAGGTGAACTCGCGGCCCTTGAAGTACGAGTCGCGGATATAGGGCATCGGGCGCTCGATCCTGGGTTTATCCTTTGGTTTTCCGGCGCGGGCGGGGTCGATCAACACCCGGTAGTAGGCGGCGAGTTCGGCATAGGCGCGGTTGATCTTCGGGTCGTACAGGTCAGGCCGGTCGACCCCGGTTTTGAGGTTGTCGCACACGATCCGGGCCGGCGTGCCGCCGTAGAACTCGAACGCCGCCACGTGCGAGGCGCACCACGAACTCTGGTCCATCCGCAGCACCGGCTGCACGAACAGCATCCGTGAGCAGGACAGGATAATCGCGAACGCCCACACCGCCACCCGCCGGTCGGTGGCCGGGTTGCGCCACATGCCGAGCTTGCCGTAGTCGACCTGGGCCTCCTATGGGGAGCCCGAGAATATGCGGCGTCCGCCCGGTCGCGTCGACGCGGGCCTGGTCGGCGGGGATCTGACATTGGTTTGAGTCCGCATATTCAGAGGCTTTCGAGGAAGGCGAGGAGCGCATCGGGTGGGCGGTAGCGCCCTGTTGGCGTGCCTGGCGGGGCGGTCCGGGCGAGCGCCTTCTCTTTGAGGTCGAGGTCGGCGTGCATATAGACGCTGTAGGTGGTGCGGATGTCTTCGTGTCCGAGCCAGAGGGCGATAGTGGCGGCATCGACGCCGTGCCGTCGGAGGGTCATGGCGCAGCTGTGCCGCAGGGTGTGGGGGCTGACTGTCTTTCCTGTCAGCGATGGGCAGGAGGACGCTGCAGCGGCCGCGACGTGACGGTCGACGAGGCGCCGGATTGCGTCGCGGCTGAGCGGTCTGCCGGAGGGGCCTGGGAACAATGGATCGTCGGGCGCCCCGGCTCGCTCGATTAGCCAGGCTTGCAGTAGCAGTCGGGTCTGCCGGCGCAGTGGCGTGATCCGCTCCTTGCGGCCTTTGCCGAGGCAGCGCACGTGTGCGCCTGCGCCGAGATGGACAGCGTCGCAGGTCAGAGCGGTGAGTTCGCTGACCCGCAGCCCGGTTTCGAGGGCGAGCAGCAACAGTGCGTGATCACGTCGCCCGATCCTCGTCGAGCGGTCCGGCGCCGCGAGTAGCGCTTGCATCTCGTCGCCGGTGAGGTAGGTGATCAGGGCCCGGTTGGTGCGTTTGGGCGGGATCGCAAGCACGCGTTGGATCACGGCGGCGGATTCGGGGTGGCGGTAGGCGGCGAAACGGAACAGCGACCGAACGGCGGTGAGTCTGGCATTGCGGGTGCGGACGCTGGCGCCGCGTTCGGTCTGCAGGTGGCTCAGGAACGCGCCGATCAGCGGTGCGTCGAGATCGTCGATGTCCAACTGGTGCGGCGCTTTGCCGGTTCGGCGCTGCGCGAACCGCAGCAGGAGGCAGATCGCGTCGCGATAGGAGGCCACGGTATGCGGGCTGGCATCGCGCTGACCGATCAAGTGTTCGGTGAAGAACGCCTGCAGCAGTGGGGCGAGCGTGCTCATGGCTGCCCCTCGATCGCGTCGAGCCGGTCGGCGATGAGTTCGAGCAACTCGGGGACCGCCGTCATGTACCAGTAGGTGGACTTCGGCGCGACGTGGCCCAGGTAGGTGGACAGCAGCGGCAGCCGTTGCTCGACGTCCAGGCCTTGCCGGTACCAGCGGATCAGGGTGTTCACGGCGAAGCTGTGTCGCAGGTCGTGCAACCGGGGAGGTCGATGATGGCCAGAACCGGCCAGCCCTGACTCGCGCACCAGGCGCGGGAACACGGTGCTGACGTTGTCGCGCAGCAGCCTTGTTCCTGTTGTGGAGGTGAAAAAGCTTGCGCTGCTTGGTGGGTGGTGATGCTGTCGTCCGTCGTGGCGGTATCGTCGTGCGTCGCGGCGGTGGGCGTAGCCGGCGAGCGCCTCGACGGTGCTCGGGTGCACCGGGATTTGGCGGGACTTGCCGTACTTGCTGTTGCGGATGGTCAGCAGCCCCTGCTGGAGGTCCACATCGTCGCGATCGAGGCGGACCGCCTCACCCTCTCTGATGCCGGTGACGGCGACGAGCCCGATCAGGGTCTGATAGGTGTCCGCGCGATGCACGGTAGGCAGGCGACCTGCCGCCGTGAGGAGCTCGGCGATGTCGTCTTCGGTGTAGATGTAGGGCACGACCCGGTGACTGGGCGCGGGGATCAGACCAGCAGGGGGAATCTCGGTGGCCGGATCAAACGCGCTGAGGTAGCGGGCGAAGGCTCGGACGGTGCTCAGCCTGACTGCCCACCACGTGCGCCTCGCACTCGATGGTTGCTTGGCCCAGTCCACAGCATGGTTGATCGTCAGGTGCTCGGCGCCGACGGTGTCCAGGTAGGCCACGAACTGTGCGAGCATCTGGCCTTGGTAGGCGAGTTTGTAGCCCATGGCGCGGCGGGTGGCCAGGTAGTCCGCCGCCGCGCTGCGATAGTCGGTCATCGGGCACCACCCGGCCAGGGCGTGGCGAGGTCGCGCAGAGCCAGATGATCAACCTTGGCGTAGATCGCCGTGGTCGCGATGGTGCTGTGGCGCAACACTTCCGCCACCTCGGGAAGCGAGGCGCCCGCCTGCAGCAGCTGCGTCCCGGCCGTGTGGCGAAGGCGGTGAGAACCGAAGCTGCCCAGCCCGGCACGTTCGCTCGCGGCCCGCGCTACCTCGCTCACCCCGTCCGGGGTCAGCCCACGGAGCGGGGCGCACGCGCGGAGGAACACTTCACGCTCGGGCCGGCGCGGGCGCCCCCGGCGCAGGTATGCGGCGATGGCCGCTCCCACGTCCGGCGGCAGCGGCAGGCGTTCCTCGGTGCGGCCCTTGCCGCGCACGACGATCTCGCCGGTCCGCCAGTCGATGTCGTCCAGGCGAAGCCCGGACACCTCGGCGGCGCGTAGCCCGAGCCGCACGAGCAGCAGCAAGATCGCGTAGTCGCGCCCCCGAGCGGGCGCCGCCGGTCGCAGCTGGACAGCAACGCCGCGACCTGCGTCGAGGTCAGGCCGCGGGGCAGCGTGGCGCCGCTCCACCGCGCCACCGACGGGACCGCGCCCACCAGCGACACGCTGATCAACCCCTCGACCAGGGCGAAGCCAAGGAACGACCGCAGCCCGGTAGCGAGGCGTTCGGCTCCTCGGGTGCTGACCTGCCGGCACTGCGAGGTCATGAATTCGCTCACGTCGGCAGCACTCAGCTCGTGCAGTTCGCGGACCGGGTGGGCTGCCAGGAACAGCGTCACGACCGGCACGTAGTTGGCTGCCGTGTCCGGCACCAGACCGCGCTCCACCGTGAGGTAGTCCCGGTAACGCTCGATCAACACCTGCTGCTCAGACCGCACCGGCAGAGCAGCCGGCGCGGCAGCCACGCCGATGTCGCTCAGGTAGTCAACGAGCCAGGACAACGATCTCGCCGTCGGCCGCCGCGAGCGGTTCTTCGCTCGACGCGCGGCAGCGAATTGTTCGATCAACTCCTGACTCAGGTCGCTCGCGGTCAGGCCGCGCCGGTGCAGGAACTTGCTCAACCCGCCGGCCAGCTGCAGATGCCGCTCAACCACCCGGGGCGTGTAACCCAGCCTCGTCAACCACTCCGCCATCCCCGGCGCCCACGGCGCCAGCGGACCTGTCATAGCCATCGTTAACTCCTCTCGAAACTTCCTGAGAGGCGAAGCCTGCCCGCCGCAGCGCGCCGTGACTATGCGGATTCGATCCGCTCAATGCCGACGCCTGACCAGGCCCGCGTCGACGCGACCGGGCGGACGCCGCATATTCTCGGACTCCTCATAGGAGGCCTTATGCGGAACTCCGCATAAGGCCTCGTCGCCAGGCGGGACCGCGCCACGGGCCACCGTCACCTTCGACTCCGCCACCTTCTCGGCGAATTGTGCTGCCACATACCGTCGTACGGTCGATTCCGACACCGCGACGCCGTGGTCGTCGCGCAGGCGTTGCGCAATCGTCGCTACCGTCACCGACGCGGTCAGCTGCCCGTCGATCCAGTCGTGGTGCGCGGCGATCGCCGGCCATGTCACCGCCCGCGCCGCCGGGTCGCCGACCTCCGGGAACCATCCGGTGATCAGCTCCCACCAGAGCGGCTCGTCGAACGTCCCTCCCTCGCCCGGTGTCAACCCGGCCGCCACGGCGGGAGCCAGATATTTCCGGATGGTTTTTCGGTCGATATCCAGGGCCTCCGCGATCTGCACCTGGGACCGGCCGGCATGCCAATGCCGGAACAACTCCATCAGATCGATCATCGTCCACGTTCTCCTCGCCACCGTCAGGCCCCTTCCCGGGCCCCGTTGTCGGTGACCCAGTCAGGAGCGAACCTGCAGCAGCACCCGAACCCCCGGCCGACACGCCCCAGGGGTGGGGAATTACGTGACGGCGGGGTGGGGAATTACGTGACGGAAACCCCTCAATCTGGGGAATTACATGACCGCTGACACAGGTCAAACCGGCGCCGCCAAAGAAGACGGCTGCGAAGAAGATCGTTGCGGAGACGGCGGTTGCGAAGAAGCGGCCCGTGAAGAAGGTAATCGGGGAAAAGGCTCCAGCGAAGAGTGCGTCGGCGCGCAAGGCTTCAGCGCAGAAAACGACCAAGGAGATTCGTGAGTGGGCGATCGGGGAGGGTTCGGAGGTGTCTTCCCGCGGGAGGATTCCGGCCGGGATCGAGCGAGCCTTCCATGACGCTCAGGCGAAGAAGACTCAGGTCAAAGCGGCGCCGGTAAGGAAGACGGCAGCGAAGAACACAGCTGCCAAGAAGACCGCCGCGGCGGCTCCGGTCAAGGCGACAGCGGCGAGCAAAGCTCCGGCGGGGAAAAAGATGGGCGCGGCGAAGGCGGCTGCCGAGAAGCCGACCGGGAAGTCGGCCGTGAAGAAGCAGGTCGCGGCGAAGGTGCCGGTGAAAAAGGCAGTGGAGAGTAAAGCCCCGGCGAAGTCGACGAACAAGGAGATTCGTGCCTGGGCGATCGCGGACGGCCGCGAGGTGTCCTCCCGCGGAAGGATTCCGGCCGAGATCGAGCAAGCCTTCCACGAGGCTCAGGCGAAGAAGGCGCAGGTCAAACCGACGCCGGTAAGGAAGACGGCCGCAAAGAAGATAGCTGCCAAGAAGGCGGCTGCGGCGGGTCCGGTCAAGAGGGCAGCCGCGAGCAAGGCCACGGCGAAGAAGACAGTCGCCACGACGACGGCCGCAACAAAGAAGGCCGGGAAGAAAACAGTCGCGACAAAGGCAACTTCGGAGAAAACGGCCGTGAAGAAGACGGTCGCGGCGAAGGCTCCGGCGAAGAGGGAAGCGGCAAGTAAGGCTCCGGCGAAGAAGTCGTCGAGGGAGATTCGTGAGTGGGCGATCGGGGCGGGACATGAGGTGTCGTCCCGCGGCCGGATCTCGGTGGAAATCGTGCGAGCCTTCCATGATGCTCAGGCCGTGACATCGGTCGCGTGAGTTGCGGCAATGTCCTGATGCGCAGCGTGGCCATTGTGCCGCGAAGGCTATGAGCCTGTGGGGATCATGATCCTCGGCGGTGGGCGGTTGTCCGCCGTCGCAGCGGTGCCTGGGATGGGCGCGTGGTATCTCGGTGAACCTGATTTGACGATTTCCGCCCGGAGTGGATCGGGAGGGTCGCATATGCGTTGGGGAACCGCCGGTGGCCATGGTTGCCGGTATCTGAGCACCTTTCGGTGACACGATGGGCGGGTGGGGAGACAGAGCGGGATCTTCGGGGTTGTGGGTTTGGTCGTCGGGCTGGTGGCGGTGACGGTATTCGCCGCGTTTACATCGCGGCCGTATACGGTGGCGACGTCGTTCCAGCCGGCGCTGACTGATCCAGGGATTGTTGCGGTGATCGTGCTCGTCGGCGCCGCGGTGGCCGGTGCCGGTTGCGGGATGGTCCTGTGGCTGTCCGGGTGGCGGATGATGCAGGACGCGGCGAGCGCGGACGACCGCCGCCGTCGGCGCACCTTCCTGCTCGGCCGGACCGTCGCCGCCGCCCTCGGCGGTATCACCCTGGGGTTGTCGCCGATGCTGGTATTGCTGTATGCCGTGTTCACGGCCACCGTGGGCATCGCCGTGGAATGGGCTTCGGTGCTGGGCCTCTACGCCGGCAGCGCGGTGCTGGCGTACGGGTGCGCATTGCTGGGTGTGTGGTGGGTGTTGGCTGCGGCGGGTGATGACCGGCGCGCGGGAACTGTGCGGATGCTGGCGGTGTTGCTTCCGGTGGGTGCGTTGGCGGCGACGGCCGCGGGTGTGGGCGCCGCTGGGATGTTCGGGTATTCCACCGTCCCTGCGACGTTCGTGTGCGTCGTCACGGTGGTGGCCGCCGTGCTGACGGCCACCGTGGCGTTGGCTCGGGTGCTGACCCGGGTCCCGGCTCCGGCCGCAGGTACCGGCACCGGGTGATAGCGCCTGACTCATCGGCTTCCTCGACCGCCCGCCGAGGTCGTCTCCGCGCCGGCAGACGAAGGCGAGCACCCATGTCGGGCCGGGGCGTGCCTCGTTCGCCTTTAGGGGCTATTCGGTGATGGTGGGCGGTTCGGTCACGAACGGGCGTACCTCGAGCCATTCGTGGATGGGTTTCCCGCCGGCTCCGGGGGCGGCCGACAGCTCGCCGGCCAGCTCGAGTGCCCGCTGGTGAGTGTGGACGTCGATGATCATCCAGCCGGCGATGAGGTCCTTGGTTTCGGGGAAGGGGCCGTCGGTGACCGGTGCGCGGCCTTCGCCGTCGTAGCGGACGAACAGTCCGTCGGGGGAGAGCGCTTGCCCGTCGACGAACTCGCCGGTGCGTTCGAGGCGGTCGGCGAAGTCCTGCATGTACTGGATGTGGGCGGAGATCTCCTCCGGGCTCCACTGGTCCATCGGGACGTCGTTGACCGGGGTCGGAGCGCCGCGGTAGTGCTTGAGCAGCAGATACTTGGCCATGGTTTCTCCTCGGTGGTGGTGCGGCCCATTGTGGTCGCGTTCAGTGCAGGGACGGAGCCCGTGCCGGATTCTCGACATCGCCGCCAAGGAATTTCTCGAGGGACTCCAATTCGACGCCGCCCAACACACAGAGCAACCCTCAACACCTCAACCCCTCGATCTCATCGAGATCTGCACCTAGGGGCACGACGTTGCGCCGACGCGGGCATCTGCGACGACCTCGATCTCGCACCGCCGCGCGCGGTCATGGAACTCTCCCTGAAGCCGTCGACCTGCGTGCGCCGTCGTGGCGATGCGATGCTGCCGGGTGCCGTGCTTGCCCGTGGTTAGGGCGCGGCGGCGCGTTGGCAGTTTGGGCAGTGGGTTTCGTCGATGTTGGTGACGGTGATGTGGCGGGGGATCAGGGCAGCGAGGAGCCGCGGCTGGATGCGGGGGTGGGTCAGGGGGAGGTCCAACGGTTGCCCGGCGCGATCGTGGGCGACGGTGATGGCGTTGTCGCAGTCCCAGAGCGCGAGGGCGTGGTCGTCGTTGTAGGCGGTGCGGTATCGGATGCCGTCGACTTTCGTTGCGGCCGGTTGGTCTTCGAAGATCGCCCTCGCCCATTGTTGGGTGAGGCCGCGGTGTTCGTTGCCGGCGGCGAGGGGCGGGCAGCGCCCCGATCGCCAGCGCGGCCCCGGGGGTGGTGAGGTCGTAGGTGACGATGTCGCGGACCGGGCGGACCTGGGTGATCCGCCAGTGCGGGCACAGGGCGGCGACCCCGGCCTCACCGAATACCTCGCAGGCACTGGTGGCGAGGTCCACAGCCAGGTAGAGCACTGCGCGCCCGTCGGGGTCCATTGCTGGTGGGCTGGGGGTGTGGTGGTCGAAGCGGGCCAGCGGCCCGAACCGGCGGAAGGTGATCCCGTTCGGGGTGAACCGATCCCGGTGGTAGATCCGAAACCACGGCGTAGTGGTGGGGTCGGTGGGTGTCCAGGTCCAGCGGTGATCCACCGACGGGAGGGGCCGCCTCGGGGCGGGGAGGGGCTTTACCATCCGGCGGCGGTCAGGCCGATCGCGACGGTGATGACGTGGTCGCTGTCGCGGGCCATTTCCTGGGCGGGGGTGCGGCCGGCGAAGGTGGTGTTGGGGCGGCTCATCCACCGCGAGAGGCTGACTTCACCGCCGGGGAACGCGCGGGTGAGGCGGTCGAGGTCGGGCAGGACCGGATCGGCCCGGTCGGGGGTGAACTGCCAGGTCGGGAACCGCCACTCCCGCCCGTCCTTGAGTCCGATGAGCCGCCCGTCGGCGGCCATGTCGGACACCGTCTGCCGGGAGACGCCGAGGATGTCCGCGACCTGGGTGCGGGTGAACGAGGCGGCGAGTTGCTCGCGCCGCTGATCGACCTGCAACTGCAGGTTCTCCTCCTCCAGCGTCGCGGTCCGCGCCGGGGTCGGGGCCGGTCCCCATTCGTCGTCGGGGACGCTCGCGAGGTGACGGCCGGGAGCGGACACCGGCAAGGAACCGGTCGGGGCGGACTGCTCTTCCCGCAGGATCTGCGCGGCGATCTCGAGTGCCTCCACCTTGCTCTGGACGATGCGGGCTGGTGACCGCGGTGCCGGGGTGGTGATGGTGAGTTCGGTGACCCGTGACCACGCGAGGGCGCCGCCGTCCTCGGCGACGGTCACCTTCCAGCCGCCGGCGCGGTGGCGGCGGCCGGCGAGGTGGCGGCGGCCGGCGAGGTGGCGGCGGCCGGCGAGGTGGCGTGGTGCCCGCACGTAGGGGGTGGTGTGCGGTGTGCGTCGACGTGTCCCGGGCATGGTGTACCTCCTCCGACCTCATTGTACGGGTAATGCGGGATACGCGGGAAGTGCGGACATGTTGGAGGACGGGCACCCAGTGAACGCCGGGGTACCGGCTGGACGTTGCCGGCGCGGCAGCTGTGCAGGAAGGACAGCCTGGCAGCTGTCCATGGGAAGGCTTGGCAGCTGTCCATGGGGAGGTCACTTCACCGGCACATACCTGCAGTTGATCCGATGAGAACCGCCGAGTTCGCATCACCCATGCGGGAACGCGCGGGCGCACGGATGAGGATGGTGGTGCGGGTGTGCAGCAGACTTGTCAGTCATGACGGATCCGCTGTATGTCGACCTCATCAAACGTCTCGGTTGGGCTGTCGCCCGTGCCGCCATGGAGGGTGATCCCCTGTTCGGCACCGTGGAGGTCACCATCGAAGCGGAGTTGCTCGAACGCCACATCCCTCCCCGTGACCAGGATGCTGCGCCGCACTGACGGTGCCTCTGGTGTGTGTCGAGCGGCTCGCGCTGATGTCCGCCCACTTCAGGGCAGGATGAGACGGTGGGTGATCGAACCGCAGCAGACCTCGAGCGTGAACTCGCCATGCTCGCCCACGTACGCGACTGTCTCCGCGTGTCGCAGGGTGAAGACTTCCGCATCCCGACGACCGCGGTTGATGAGGTTCTCGATGAGCTGAACAGTGTCGAACGATCACCGTGAGATCGGACGTGGCTGAGGCGATGGAGCACCAGATCTGTGGCGGTCGCGATGCAGTTCACTTGTGGGCCGGGGACGGCGGTGGGTGGTATGGGTTAGCTCGGATTTCGGCCGGAAAGGCGTTGGCCGTGTTGGCAGTTCACAGGTACGCGAACATGGGGAACGGGCGATCGCGGAGACGATGATCCCCATCGGCGCCGCAACAACACCCAGCATGCCCCGCATGGATTGGGTGCAGCCTGAGGCGGAGGCTGCTGGTGCTGTGCCGCGATGGCGGGTGGGTGCGGCCTGCTTGGGTCTGTCGTAGGTGGGTGTCAGAATGGGCGGTATGAGTTCTTGTGGATGGCGACGCCCGCTTCGGCGGGCGAGGGATGCGGTGCTCCTATCGCCGCCCCGGTCCGTCCTCATTCGGGGGTAGCGGGCCGGGGCGCATGAGCGCTGGAAGGCACCGCTTTGTCCCGTACCGATGCACATTCTCCTGTTTGGGTTCGTCTTCGTAGTGGCAAACTTTCTGTTGAACCGTGGCACGTTGACTGCCATGACGTCTGCGACCTCCCTGAGCGGTTTCAGGGAGGTCGGGCCTGGTTGCTGGCGACGAAGTGCTTCTGGGTTTTCGCGTACACGGGCACCGGGATTTGCTCGTGTTCGCTGTGCCACGACGGTGAGGGTCATGCTCGTGATCTGCGTCGTGAGCGTCGCCGTACCGCGCGCATCCTCGCGGAGGGCCGTCGCCGGTGGGAAGCCGACGACACTACGGCTTTCGACGACATCGTTGTCCCGCATCGCAGGCGGGGGTGGTGGAGGTGACCAGTAGGCGCCGTCACCTCAGTAGCGGGTATTGATGCAGGAACAGACGCGGCGCGGCGGGTCTCGTATCGGTGCAACCGTGCTGGACCCGGTCGGCTCTCGCCGGCGATGGTGCCCTATCTCGCGGGCTGTAACCACCAACGGGGTATTTGTATTGGCTCGCAGCGCTTTCGGGGAATGGCCGACACGAGTTCGCACCCCAGACGGTGTGCGACGGTGCGGCGCGCCAATGACGTCGAGTGTGCTGACTGGGTTGCCGCTCACAGGGTCGCCTCGACGGGGCACGCTGGGAGGGCCGGTCTGTTCGCCCCTGGGTTAAGCGCGGGTTAGCCGCGGGCGAGGCGGCGTACGGCGCCGCGGAGTGTGTGTTCGATCTGGGGCAGGTCGACGTCCTCGGGGGCGGTGGCGGTGTTCTGGGTGGGGTTCCAGCTGATTCGGCGGTCGATCCCGGTGGCGGCGGCGGCGAGTTCGGTGCTCCACTCGCTCAGGGTCGGTTCGGGGTTGTCGACGTCTTCCCACTCGAGGATCCAGAGGGCGAGTGTGTGCCACTGCAGGTCGGTGGCGTGGATGGTGCGGGTTGTCATCGGGTCCTGGCTTCTGTGGGGTTGGTGGCTGGTTTCTGCGGTTGGCGATGTCGGCAGAAATGGGTGGGTTCCGACGTCGACGCGCCGGGAGGACGGGGGTCGGGCATGGGAATGCGCGGAAGCCATCGGCTCGAGGGGCATGTGTGCGGACTTATTCGCGTTCCGGCGCTCCCGCTGTTCGGCGGCTCAACCGTTGCGTGATCTGGTCCGGTTCCACCAGTTCGAAGTAGCGCGGGTCGGGATTGGTTCGGGCCGCGACGATGTCGCCGTAGTTGATCATCCGGGTCGCGGCGCCGAGATGGATTCTTTCGTGGGTGCCGACGTATCGGAAATGTGGCATGACGATCCTTCCTCGCGGGCGTGGCCGGTGATCGGGCACATTGCCGGACGGATGGGGTGCCACCACCGCATGCGCGCCGGCCCAGCCTGGGTGGTTTCGCCGAGCCCCGGTTCCCCGTTGCTCGATCCGGGAGGCGCATGACCTCATCCCAGTTCACCGTCACTTCCATTTTTTCTACTTACGAATATTAGCAATTAATTGGTTGGTAGTGAACGGGTGTCACCCCGGGTTCTGGGCTGCACCGGGGTGTTGCGGGATCAGGGGGCGGATCGGTAGCGGGATTCGTAGGAGGCCTGCTCCTGGTCGAGTCGGCGTTGTTTGGTGGCGTTGAGGCGGCGGGGGTCGAGGCCGTGGCTGACCAGGCGGTGGCGGAGGTAGATGTTCTTCAGGGCGAGGAGGAAGTACACGAACGGCAGGAACAGCAGCAGCACCATGCTGGTGCGGATGATCCAGGGGCCGGGGATGAGTAGGAGCCCGGCGAGGATCGGGATCAGCGGGATGAGGCAGCGGGTGGCGTAGCGGCGGGTGGCGCCGGGGCCGGTGGTGTCCGCGATGACCCAGGGGTGCAGCTGGGTGGGCAGGGTTCTGCCCAGGACGTAGCCGAGGCGTTGCCGCGCAGTGGGTTCGGGTGTTGTGGCGGTGGGTGTGCGGGTGGTGTTGTCTGCGGTGTTCTCGGTCATGGTCGGTCCTCGTTCATGGTGGAGGTGTAGTGGTGTTCGGGTAGGACGAGCATGCGGGCGTAGGCGATGGCGCGCGGGGTGGTGTCGAAGAGGTGGCGCTGTTCGCTGTCGGTGGTGGTGAACACCCCAAGGGCCTCGAGCGGCCGGAGATGCTCGGGTTTGGCTCCGGAGATCAGGACGGTGATGTGCCGGTGCTCGAGTTTGGTGATGACGTCCTTGAGGACGATCGCACCGGTGGCGTCGATCGTGGTGATCCGCGACATCCGCAGGATCACCACCTTCACGTCCGAGACGTCGGCGAGTTCGAGCAGGAACCGGTGCGCGGCGGCGAAGAACAGGGCGCCGTCGATCCGGTACGCGACGATGTGCTCGCGGAGCAGGTCATGTTCCTCGGCGAGGTGGTCGTCGGTGTCGAGCGGGACCTGTTCGATGCGGGCGGACTTGGCGACCGCGCGGAGCGCGAGGACCGCGGCGAACCCGACCCCGACGGCGACCGCGGTGACCAGGTCGAAGACGACGGTCACCAGGAAGGTGGCGACCATGACGATCGTGTCGGCGCGGGTGGCGCGGGTGATGGCCAGGATCGAAGCGGTCTCGACCATCCGCACCGTGGTCGCCAGCAGCACCCCCGCCAGGGCGGCGAGCGGAATCTGCGCGACGAGCCCCGCCGCCAGATACACGATCGCCGCCAGGATCACCGCGTGAGTGAGGGCGGCGAGCCGGGTGCGGGCACCGGAGCGCACGTTGACCGCGGTGCGGGCGATCGCCCCGGTGGCCGGCACACCACCGAACAGGGGGGCGGCGATGTTCGCCAGCCCCTGCCCGAACAGTTCCCGGTCCGGGTTGTGGCGGGCTCCCACCGCCATCGAGTCGGCGGCGGTCGCCGACAGCAGCGACTCGAGTGCCGCCAGCGCGGCGACCGCGAGTGCCGGGGCGATCAGCGAGGTCAGCTCACCGACGTGCAGAAAACTCAGGGTCGGCGCGGCGAACCCGGCCGGAATGGCGCCGATCCGGGCGATGTCGAGGTGAAAGAGTTGCGCGATCAGGGTGGCGGCGGCGACCGCGATCAGGGAGAACGGGATCCTCGGGAGGTAGCGGCCGCCGACGAGAATGACCACGGCCACCGCCAGTGCGGTCGCCGGAGTCAGTAGCGAGGGCTTCTGGGCGAACTGGTGGACGGCGTCGGCGGCGCTCTGCCACACCTTCTCCCCGGCGGCGTCGGCGATTCCCAACGCGGCGGGAAACTGTTGCAGGGCGATCACCACGGCGATCCCGGCGGTGAACCCCTCGATCACCGGCGCCGGCATGTAGCGCACGGCCCGGCCCACACCGGCGAACGCCAGAACGACCAGCACCAGGCCGGCGATCAGCCCGACCGCGAGCACCCCGGTCGGCCCGTACTGCCCGACGATTGGCACCAACACCACGGTCATCGCACCGGTCGGGCCCGACACCTGGAACCGGGACCCGCCGAACACGGCCGCCACCGCCCCGGCAATGACCGCCGTCGTCAGGCCGGCGGCGGCGCCGAGACCCGAACTGATCCCGAACCCCAACGCCAGCGGCAGCGCCACCAGCGCGACGATCAGCCCGGCGAGCAGGTCCGCGCCCGGGGCACCAGACGCGGGTGTCCACTCACCCCAGCGCGGCAGCAGCGCGGCCGCCGCCCGCACGAGGGCGCTCTCGGCCCCGTCGGCCGGGCCGGTCGGGGTTGGTTCGGTCATCGACGTTCCTCGGTAATGACGGCCAGCGGGCCATCTGTTCTATAATTGCTAATGTTAGCAAGTAACCATCATGGAAAGTTGAGTGATGCGGGTAACCCCGATCACCGCCCTGCGGGGGCGGATTCTGCACTGCACCGACTGCGGACGGTGGTGCCGGGTGTCGGCGCTGCGGACCGGCACCGACTGCTGCCCCAGGTGTGGGCACCGGGCGCTGGTCGTGGGCGGGACCGGACGGCCTCACCGCTCGGAACCCGGCACGGTCTCGAACTGATCCGTGCTGCCCGGCCGGCATGGGGGACCAGGCGCCCCAGGGGCGTTGCGCGTCCCGGGTCAGAACTGCGGTTGTGACCGGCGCGAATCCTTCTCGGGGGAGGTAGGGTGAGCGCCCCGGCGGTGGAGGACGTCGCCGAGTTCGAGATCGGCCAGGCGGAGCTTGAGGGCCCCGAGCTCTTCGCGCAGGACGTCGGGCAGCGTGTTGCCGCCGATCCTCGCGTACCACTCGTCGATCAACCGGGTCTCGGCCACCCATTCGGTCGTGTCGACCTTCAAGGCGGCGGCGATCTTGGTGTGATCGAACTTCAAGCCCGTCAGGTCGAGGGCGCCCGGGGTGGGCACCAGGCCGATCGGGGTCTCGTCGGCTTCGGCGGTGCCCTCGATCCGCCGCAGCGCCCACTCGAGGATCCGGGAATTCTCCCCGAAGCCCGGCCAGAGAAATTCGTCGTCATCGCCGCGGCGGAACCAGTTGACGTAGAAGATCTTCGGCAACAACCCGGCGTTCGTCCGGGTGCCGATGTCGAGCCAGTGCTGGAAGTAGTCCCCGACGTGGTAGCCGAGGAACGGCAGCATCGCCATCGGGTCGCGGCGCACGACGCCGACCTGCCCGGCCGCGGCGGCCGTGGTTTCCGACGACAGGGTCGAGGCCAGGAACACCCCGTGCTGCCAGCTGCGCGATTCGGTGACCAGTGGGATGGTGGTGGCGCGGCGGCCGCCGAAGAGGATCGCCGAGATCGGCACCCCGGCAGGGTCGTTCCATTCGGGGGCGACGGTCGGGCACTGGGCGATCGGGGTGCAGTACCGGGAGTTCGGGTGCGCGGCAGGCTCTCCGGAGGTCGGGGTCCAGTCCCGTCGTTTCCAGTCCGTCAGGTGGGGTGGCGGCGTGTCGGTCATCCCTTCCCACCAGATGTCGCCGTCGTCGGTGCGGGCGACGTTGGTGAAGATCGAGTTGCCCCGCTCGAGAGTGGCCATGGCGTGCGGGTTGGTGTGGACGCCGGTGCCGGGGGCGACGCCGAAGAACCCGGCCTCCGGGTTGACCGCATAGAGTCGGCCGTCGTCGCCGAACCGCAGCCAGGCGATGTCGTCGCCGATGGTTTCGGCCGTCCATCCGTCGAGGGTGGGGTCGAGCATCGCGAGGTTGGTCTTGCCGCAGGAGGACGGGAACGCCGCGGCGATGTAGTGCACTCGCTGCTGCGGGGAGGTGAGTTTGAGGATGAGCATGTGCTCGGCCAGCCAGCCCTCGTCCTTGGCCATCTTCGACGCGATCCGCAGTGAGTAGCACTTCTTGCCGAGCAGGGCGTTGCCGCCGTAGCCGGAGCCGTAGCTCCAGATGGTGCGCTCCTCGGGGAAGTGGGAGATGTATTTGGTGTGGTCGCACGGCCACGGTACGTCGGCCTGACCCGGGTACAGCGGTGCGCCGACCGAGTGCAGGCATCGGACGAACTCGGTGCCCGCGGTGAGCCTGTCCCAGACCGGGGTGCCGGAGCGGGTCATGATCTGCATCGAGACCGCCACGTACTCCGAATCGGTGATTTGGACGCCGAACTTCGGCTCGGCGGCATCGAGGGGGCCCATGCAGAATGCGATGACGTACATCGTGCGCCCGGCCATCGCGCCGCGGTAGTGCTCGGTCATCACCGTTTTCATGTCGACCGGGTCCATCCAGTTGTTCGTCGGACCGGCGTCGGCCTGGAACCGGGAGCAGATGAAGGTGCGGTCCTCGACCCGGGCGACGTCGTCGGGGTCGGAGGCGCACCAGAAGGAGTTCGGTTTGCGCTCCAGCCGCACGAAGGTGCCCCGCTCGACCAGTTGGGTGGTCAGCCGGTCCCACTCGCCGGCGCTGCCGTCGCACCACACCACCTCGTCCGGTGCGGTGAGGTCGGCGATCTCGTCGACCCAGGACACGACGGCGGGATGCGCGGTCGGGGCGGCGGCGGTGGGGGTGCTCACGGTGTTCTCCTCAAAAGAATTCGACAAAAGAATTCGACAGAATGTGTTTGCGGCGCGGTGCGTTGGATCACCGATGTGGATCGCGATACGGGACGGGATGGCCGAGGGCCCGGCTCACGTGGCGGGCGACGGCGGAGACCAGCAGCCGGTCATCGACGGACGGCAGCATCCGGTCGGCGGGGGTGATCAGCGCCAGCGCCCGCACACATGCGGGCACCACTTCGACCGTCACGGTCCGCACCTGGTGTCCACACAGTGCGGCGAGCAGCCCGGGCAGCACCAGCGCACCATAGGCGAAGCCGTCGGCGGGGACCACAACCGTGCGCCCGGGCGCCGCACCGTCGGGGGCGCAGCCTGCGAGATCGACCAGGACATCGTTGTGTTCCATCAATCGGCGCAGCGGGAACGCCTCGGCATCACGCTCGTGCCAGCTGCTCAGATCCCCGACTCGGGAGGCGATCAACACCGGTGCCAGCAGCGGCGCCCACGACGCGCCGGTGATGACGACCCGGCCGGCGCGTGGGGGGACGCTGCGGCGGCGCAGGGTGGTGATCGTCGCGGCCGCCACCGCCGCTGTCAGCACGTCCAGTTCGGTGAGGATCACGGGCCCGCCGCGCTCGGTCACCGCACGTTGCACCGCCGCGGACTCCCGGTTCCCCATACCGACCACGAACACCGCGGCCACCGCTGTCGGGAGCCCCAGGATGCGCTCGGTCAGCACGTGCGGGTCGCCCGTGGTTACTGGAAGGCACAGCGCGCGCAACGGAGTCCGCTCCCGGATGAGTGCCGCATAGTCCTCCATCGCGACCCACGGCGGCCGGGTCCGCGCCGACCCGGCCATGCGCGAGCCGGTGGTGGACACCGCGACGACGGCAACGCTGATTCCCGTCAAGACCGGACCGGCGCCGTCGGGCGAACCGCTGGCACCACCGTCGTGATTGTTCGTCACCGCCCACTTCTCTTTTCTCGTCTCCTGATCGGGAGACGAATCTCCATGCCACCCGCTCACACGATGTACGCACTTAAGAAAATTCGCAACCAACATGTGCGATGGGGGAGTCCTGCCTCGGTGAGCCCCCGTCAGCCCCCGGTTTCACCCACCAAGGCAGGAGGTTCGGACACATCCTCGAGCACCTCGGCCTGCCCGGCGACCACCCCGGTCAAGATCCCCCGCGCAACCCGCAGGAGCTCGGCGATGCGGGGGGAGGTCAGCGCGTAGGACACCGACAGGCCCTCGCGCCGGGCGGTGACCAGACCTGCCCGTCGGAGGATCGACAGCTGCTGGGACAGGTTCGCCGGCTCGATGCCCACCTCGGGCAACATCTCGGACACGGCGTGTTCGCGTTCGCTGAGCAGCTCGAGGACCCGGATGCGCGCCGGGTGCCCCAACGTTTTGAAGAAGTCCGCCTTCATCTGATACAGCGGTTGGCGCGAGTTCGCGGTCATGGCTCCTCCTGTCGTCCGGGTCGAGCCAGCGGCGGCGAGGTGCGTGTCGCGCTCGCCGCGGCGCCGGGTCTGCTGCCTCGCCTGCAACCTGCAATCCCGGCAGGTTGCGTTACTTGCGAATCTTAGCAATTTGCTAGAATTCGCGCTGCAGAGCCCCTTCCGGCCCCGCATCCCGAAACCCGGGGCGCCCGTAAAACGGTCGCGGCAGGCGCCTCGCCACCGAGGGGAGAGGACCGGACCGACCGCGCTGGTCAACGATCCCTACCCTGTCCGATGCCGGCAACCTGCCGGTGATGAGAGAGCCGATGAGCACAGCCGATGCAGAGATGACAGCGCGACCGCGGTCACGGCGACCGGTGGAGACGATCATCGCGATGCACCTCGGATTCGTCGACGCCTTCGGGTTCGTCCTCCTCGGCGGGTTCTTCGTCTCCTCGATCGATGCCACCACCACCCGGACCGGCGTCGCCCTCGGCGGCAGTTCGTGGTTCGTCGTGGGCCTGGCCGCGGCGATCCTGGCCGGGTTCGTCGTCGGTGTCGTCCTGGCCGCGGTGGTCGGCCGGATGTGGCCACGCCAGCGGGTGCCGCGGGTTCTGCTGCTCACAGCGGTTCTCCTCGCGGCAGCCGGCGCCCTCCATGCGGTCACCACCACCGCACCCCTGATCGGATTCACCCTCGCCCTGGCCATGGGCGCCGAAGCCACCCTTCTCGAGACCGGCGGCCTCCTCGCCGCGGCGGCGCGGTCCCTGACCGATCGCCTGTTCGGCCGGGGATCCCGCCGATGGGCTCGATACCTGCGGCTCTGGGGTGCGGTCGCGGTGGGGGCGGCCGCCGGCGCGGTGACATACCGGGTGCTCGCATTCAACGCCGTGTGGGTCGCCGTGGGGGCCGCGACTCTCGCCGCCTACGCCGTCAGAAACAGCCCCACCGACCCGACCGACGCCGCCGGTCCGTAGGGACTGGAAAGCTAGGCGCCCCACCGCCGATCGATTAGCGCGGGGGTCCCGTCGGCCAATCCGGACCGGACCCCGGAGTCGTGTACAGGCCCCCGGAGACCGCCGCCCGGCCGCGCAAGGCCGCGGTGTCACCGCGTCGACGGCCTCGTGCGAACCGGGATTTCCATTTGCGGGTGGTGTGCGGTGGTGGTGTGCGGTGGTGGTGTGGGGCCGGAAGGGTGTGCCTTGGATGCGGGGAGACTCGCACAACTGACCAGCGCCGAGGCATCGTGCCTTACTTCTCCTCACACGTCCCGTCGCCGGTGGGCGAACCAGAATTTCCGTCGGCGTAATGTTCCCGCCGAGCAGGCGCAACAGGGCGGGTGAACAATCACCGCATGCCCCACTCCAACCCGGTCACCGCGTGGAAAACCCTCCGCCAGGGTAACGAGCGCTTCGTCAGCGGAGTCTCGATCCACCCCAGCCAGGGAATCGCCGACCGCGCGCAGCTCGTCGACGAGCAGCACCCCACCGCGGTGTTGTTTGGATGCGGAGACTCACGTGTCGCTGCGGAAATCATCTTCGATCAGGGCCTCGGTGACATGTTTGTCGTCCGAACGGCCGGCCACGTCCTCGACGACGCCGTGCTCGGTTCCATCGAGTACGCGGTGCAGATCCTCGACGCGCCGTTGATCGTGGTGCTGGGTCATGACGGTTGCGGGGCCGTGAAGTCCACACTGGACGCGCTGGACAAGGGCAAGGTTCCGGACGGCTTCATCCGCAGCATCGTCGAACGGGTGGCGCCGTCGATCATGATGGGTCGCAAAGAGGGCCTCACCACCGTCGACGAACTCGAAGGCCGCCACGTCGTGGAGACCGGGGCTCTCCTCATGCAGCGTTCGCGCATCATCGCCGATCGCGTCGGAAGTGGTGCCTGCGCTATTGCCGACGTCACCTACAAGCTGTCGGACGGCCGGATACACCTGCAGGGAGGGGTCGGAGACATCGGCGAGCTCCGCGACTGACGCGGCCGAACCCGCTGAGCCGCTGGAGCACGGCACCGAACTACCGTGCGGAACGGTGTGCACCCACGATTTGCGCACCGCGGTCGGCCCCGGGGCACCAGATAACAGCGATCGCTCGGAAAGACCCCACCGACCCGCCTCGTAACCCAACGTCAACGACACCCTTCGGAGCAGCTGGGGAACATATGTACTGCTGATCCGTCGAGCGGGTCTGACTATCAACTTCACCAAAAGTGTTGCTGGACAGCGAATCAGCTGCGACAGGCGCCAGAGCCAATCTGCGAGACGGTTCACCTCATTGACTACGGCGAGTGCAAGTCTTCATCTACGCGGCACGCGTTAGGCATGTCGTATGGCTGAAAATCCAGGAACCCGCGCGGGTCTGAATGTGGGTGACCGCGCCCGGTGCATACCGACGCCACCTCGGAGTTCGTCATCGTGAGTATCGACGGCGAGGACGCGGTGATCGAGTCGGTGCGCGACGACGTTCGCGGTCGGTTCCCCTTCCATGCCCGCCTCGAGCGGTTGGTCCCGGTCGAGTCCTGACCCGGACGTGAAATGCCATCTGAACTGCGGAGATGACACGTCCCCTCGCGTGGGTTATCGACAGCTCGTCGCGGCGATCGCGTCGGTGATCTGCCCGCGCTGCTCGGCGGTCAGGTCCCGGACCCGGGCGTCGTCGGCGATGCCGAGCATGACCATGACCCCGGCCGGCCCGATCCCGGATCCGCGCATGTACGTGGTGAGGACGTCGGAGAGGAGAAGGTTGGCGGCGATCCGGTCGCGTCGGCGGTACAGCAGAAACGTCAGCGGTATGTGCCCGGAGAGTAGGTCGTCGGTTCTCCTCTGCCGCAGGGCGTTCAGGCTGACGATCTTTTGGTCGTCGGGTTCGGGGGTCGGCACTGGGGTTCCTCTCGTTGGCAGGCGGCATCGGCGGATCAGGCGCAGCGGGGTGGTGTATTGCCGCGGGGCCTGACGTGTTCGGCCCGGCGCGTTCCCGTTGCGCCGTATCAGCTGCCCAGGCGCCGCGGCCGGCGGGCGGCGAAGACCGCGACGGTGCCGACGACGGTGATCTCGACCTCCGCGAACGCGGCGGCCAGAGCCGTATGCAGACCGTCGAGGTCGTCGCCGCGGTTGTGGAACAGCGTGATCGGCCCGTGGTAGAGGCTGTTCAGGGCGCGGCTGAGAGGGGTGTGGTGCGCACCGGTGTCGAGGATGGTCGAGCCGAAGAACACCCCGTCGTCGGCAATGATCTGGGCGATGTGCCCGAACGCGCGGCCCTTCTGCGCCCAGGTACCGGGCACGCAGTGCAGCACGAAGTTCGCGGCCACGGAGTCGAACACACCGATGTCCGCGGGTAGTGGGGCGAGGACGCTGCCGGTGTGCGCGGCCGCGGTGATGCCGCGGTCGGCGAGACGTGCGGTGGTCATCTGCAGGGTGTTCGGGTTGAGGTCGAGCAGCGCCACGTTCGGGTTCGGGGTCGGGTAGATGGCGCGGCGGAGGTACCAGCCGGTTCCGAGGCCGATGTCGAGGTGCCGGTCACCGAGGTGGGAGTTGTAGTGCGCGAGCAGGCGTTCGCTGGGGCAGCGCCAGGCGAGGGTGTTGCTCCACCGCAGCACGACGGTGTCGTACACCGACAGCAGCGCCCGACTGTATGGGGCGGCGCCGGCCTTCTCCGCCTGTGTGACCTCATCTGCAGACATGCGTGTTCCCCCTCGTTGTTCGCGTGATGGCGTTCCCCCGCCATCGCCGATCGTAAACGGCGCCCATTCCATGGACTCGGTCGATTCGTGTGCCGCGCGGTGTGTGGGTGTCGGAGCGTCGATCGTCTGCCGCGTTGTCCTAACCCGTCATTCGAGCTGCCCTCGGCCCTGCCGCAGTGGATCGGCGACGGATGGTGTGCACCGCCCGACCGAAAGACGCTGTCGCCTGCTGTCATTCGCGCGATATACAAAATGTGTGCAGAAGGAGGTCACCGGATGTAGCGCGGCGGTGAAGGTGTAACAATTCACGGAGAATCCGCGACCGTTTCCCGAATCTTCCATGTTGAAGATGGGATGCGGCGGCAACGTCACCGGTGAACGACATCAGGGACAAGCGACGGACTGCAGAGAAGTTTGCCGAGCCGCCCCTACCTTAGCCTGAATGCACCGATTCGGTTGGGTCTTGAGTGGGTCGTAACGACGAAATGCCCTGTCGTGGTGGAAGAATTGAACTTCTCACAGAAACAATTCGGCCACGACGAAGGGCATCTCGCAGATGCAACTATCCCACACCCGACCCGTTACGGCGGCCAGGTTCGACGACCCGAATCTGGTGTCGACCGCGGGACTGGTCCCGGTGATGGCATTAGCGCAAGAGAGTGGCCTGCTCAGCCTCGCCGATCAGCACCTGAGCGTGCCGACCGACAAGGGTTCGCACGCCGGCCGCAAGATCGCCTCGCTGGTCGGTGGGATGGTCGGCGGCGCCGACAGCATCAACGACCTGGCGATTCTGCGGCACGGGGCGATGGGGACCGTCTTCGACCGCCCGTACGCACCGTCGACGCTGGGATCGTTTCTCCGCGAATTCACCTTCGGGCACGTCCGGCAACTCGATGCCGTCGCCTCGCGGTTCTTGGGCGCTCTCGCCGACCGAACGTCCCTGGTCGGTGGCATTGACACCGGGCGGGTGCTGGTCGACATCGACGATTCGATCATCGAGGTCCACGGGCACGGTAAGCAAGGATCCGGGTACGGCTACTCGGGTGTGCGCGGGCTGAACGCCCTGCTCACCACGATCACCACCGCCACCTGCGCGCCGGTGATCGTGGGTCAGCGGCTGCGCCGCGGAGGATGCGGATCGCCGCGCGGGGCTACCCGGATGGTGACCGACACCCTGGCCACCGTCGACCGGCTGCAGACACGGGTTGACGGGGCGAGCGGCAGAACGCCGAAAACCCTGGTACGTGCCGATTCGGCCTTCTACGGGCATCCCACCATCGGGGCCGCGATTCGCGCCGACGCGGACGTCTCGGTCACCGTGCGCCTGACGAAAACCATCAAGACCGCGATCGCCTCGATCGACGACGACGCCTGGACACCCATCGAATACACCGATGCCGTCTACGACGAGGCCGCCGATGTCTGGATCTCGCGTGCGGAGGTCGCCGAGATACCGTTCACCGCGTTCGCCTCCCAGAAGAAGGCCCACCAGATTCCGGGACGGCTGGTCGTCCGGCGTATCCCGGACCTGCGACCGAAGAAAGCCCAGGACCAAGGCACATTGTTCGACATCTGGCGGTTTCACGCCTTCTTCACCACCACCGACCCCGACGATCTCGACACCATCGCCGCCGACAAACTCCACCGTCATCATGCGATCATCGAGCAGGTGCACGCGGACTTGAAGAACTCCGCCCTCGCGCATCTGCCCTCGAGCCGGTTCACCGCGAACGCGGCCTGGCTGGTCTGCGCGGTGATGGCGTTCAATCTCACCCGCGCCGCCGGCACCCTTACCGGCGATCCGCGGTTGGCGAAGGCGACCACCGGCACCATCCGGCGCACCATCGTCTCGGTCCCGGCTCGCATCGCGTCCTCAGCGAGACGGTTGACGCTGCACCTCCCGCAGGGCTGGCCGTGGGAAACAGCGTGGAATGCCCTGTTCGACAATACCTTCTGCCGCAATCACCCCATCATCGTCTAACAGCTGCGACGCCTGCCCGACCTCGACGCGAAAGAGCCAGTGGAACAACCCGACACGAGAGGTCGGACGATCACCCACGCCCGGAACCTACTCACTGGCGCACAACGAATCTCAGCACGCGCACATCAGTCGATCGGTGAATTCAGGCTTAGAGTCCACCCGTGACACAAAGAAGTTGGCGTTGGTACCTGGCAGCCGGTATGGGAGCGTTTGTTCTCTTAGTCCTGACTGTAGTGGCCGGCCACTACATCTTCGTCTTCATCACAGGCACCCGCTTCAGCGTCGATCAATGGTCAGCGGCCGGTGGCTGGGTCGGCGGCTTCGGGGCGCTGGCAGCGGTAGTTGTCGCGCTCTGGCAGATTAAGCGCGCGCGAGATGATGCAGCTGACGCGAAGGTTGAGGCCGATGAGCGCCTTACCCGTGAACTAGAAGCGGCAGACCAACGCCTAGTGAAAGAGCTGGAACGGGTACACGCAGTTTCGGTTGAACAGATGGTCGCTGCTGAAGCTCGGCACACCGCACAGCTCATGAAGTCAGACGAACTGCTCGCCAATGAACTTGACGCACAGCGCCGCGCTGAACAGATCCGCTGCATTCCGCCGATTTGGGAAGAGATAGCAAACCTCGCCTTCCCATTCCAATCCTTCCTGGAACTCCTGCAAGATGTGCCCTCGATGCCACGCACCAACGAGGCAGCTGCAGAGTTCATGGCTAAGTGGTCTGATTCGTTAATTCGTCGGGGGTTGTTGCCAGGCGGTCGGGTCGG
>NZ_JASHKU010000032.1:0-74487 GCF_030056875.1 Rhodococcus sp. IEGM 1351
GCCCGCGGCCGCGTCGCACTCGAAAAGATCAGCTAAATCAGAGACACACCACTAGGGCATCGAGAAACTGGCGACGGACCTTGCCGTCGAACACTGTGCGCTTCAGTGCACATCAATGTTTCAGCGGGTCACAGCTAGATTCTCGACGAGTGTCTGATCGATGAATCGCCTCCATGGAACAATCCGGTCGTATGACTGGGGCTCCCACACTGTGCTGGCGGAGCTCACGGGTCGACCCTCGCCGTCCGATCGGCCCGAAGCCGAACTCTGGCTGGGTGCGCATCCAGCAGACCCGGCTCGCGTGGACGACGCGGCCTCCGGCGTCTCACTCCTCGACGTGATTTCGGCCGACCCGCACGGGCAACTGGGGGAGGCCAACGCGGAACGCTTCCGAGGTCGCCTTCCGTTTCTACTCAAGGTGCTCGCCGCGGAGGAACCGCTGTCGTTGCAGGCGCACCCTAACTCGATGCAGGCACGTGAAGGATTCGAACGCGAAAACGCAAACGGTGTCCCGCTGGACTCGCCTGCCCGCAACTACAAGGACGACAACCACAAACCGGAACTTGTGGTTGCGCTGACGAGATTCGAGGCGCTCGCGGGTTTCCGCGACGTGCGGCGAACCGTCGCGTTGCTGCGAGCGCTGGGTGTTGCGGAGTTGGACCGGTGTGCGGAGCAATTGGCAGCTCAGGCCGACTCTTCTGGTGTGCGCGCGCTGTTCACGCAGTGGATCACGGGCGACGAACACTCGGCGCCGCTGATCGGTGCTGTGGTCGAGGCCTGCCGACGTTATCTATCGGCGGAGCCCAACGGAGCGGTGGGTGAGTTCGCGGCCGAGGCGCAGACCGCGCTCGACCTGGGGAGCAGGTATCCGAACGACCCCGGTGTGCTGATCTCGCTGCTGCTCAATCGGATCACGCTCGAACCGGGGGAGGGCCTGTTTCTCGCGGCCGGAAATCTGCACGCATACCTGCGAGGCGTGGCCGCCGAGATCATGGCCAGCTCGGACAATGTGCTTCGGGGTGGTTTGACACCCAAGCACGTTGATGTGCCCGAGTTGCTGAAAGTCCTTGATTTTCGGCCGGGGTCCATGCCGGTGGTGCGTGCGGACGGTGATGGCCGTGACAACACGCGCGTGTACGAGGCGCCGGAGAGAGAATTCGAGCTCACCCGGCTGCAACTCGACACGAGCCGGAGTGGTGCCGCGTCATCCACAGCGACTCTCGCCGCCGGGAACCCACGGATCGTTCTCTGCACGGCAGGATCGACCGTCCTCTCGTCCCACTGCGACTCGCTCGAGCTGAGTGCGGGGCAGTCGGCGTGGTTGCCTGCATCGAACCCGGCGGTGACCCTGGCACCGGCACAGCAGCGCGCCCAGGTCTTCGTCGCCACCATCGGCTCCGGATGATGCGGACTCTCCTCACCACCAAGGGATCTGCGCTTATGTGCATTCAGTAGACCTGGACAACTGACCAGTGTGACGGTCGGTTCACACGCGGGGGTCGTGACACTGCAGCTCAATTAAGCAATTCGAGAAAGGCATAACGATGGGGGAATTGGATTCGACTGCTTTTCGGACGGCTGTGGTGCCGGCCGCGGGAATGGGTACGCGATTTCTGCCGGCGACCAAGACGGTCCCCAAAGAGCTACTTCCTGTGGTGGATACGCCCGGGATCGAGTTGGTGGCCGGCGAGGCAGCCGCATCGGGAGCGGAGCGGCTGATCATCGTGACAGCGCCTGGCAAGGACGGCGTGGTGGCGCACTTCGTCGAAGACCTGGTGTTGGAAAACAACCTTGCGGCCAGGGGTAAACACAGTCTGCTGGATAAGGTGCGCAGGGCACCGGGCCTCCTCGCTGTGGAGTCGGTAGTCCAGCATCAACCGCTGGGGCTCGGCCATGCGGTCGGTTGCGCTGAACTGGTGTTGGGGGACGACGAGGATGCGATCGCGGTTCTGCTGCCGGATGACTTGGTTCTGCCGAACGGCGTGCTCGATGTCATGTCGCGCGTGCGAGCCAAGCGTGGCGGAACGGTGCTGTGTGCCATCGACGTCCCCAAGGATGAGGTGAGCGCATATGGAGTCTTCGACGTCGAGACGGTCCCCGATGCCGTGAATCCGAACGTACTGCGGGTGAAAGGCATGGTGGAGAAGCCGAGCCTCCAAGACGCACCGTCGACTCTCGCGGCTGCGGGCCGTTACCTCTTGGACCGGGCGATCTTCGATGCGCTCCGACGAATTCGGCCGGGAGCGGGCGGCGAGTTGCAACTGACGGATGCGATCGCACTGCTGATCGCGGAGGGGCATCCCGTACACGTCGTGGTTCATCGGGGTCCTCGGCACGACCTCGGCAATCCCGGTGGGTTCCTTCGCGCGTCGGTTGACCTGGCGCTCAGTCGTCCGGAATATGGGGTGGACTTGCGGACGTGGCTGGAGCAGAGGGTCAAGGGCTAGAGCGATGTTCCGTTCGTTCGTCTTGGCGTTTCGGCGCACCTGCCCATGGTCAGAGCAACGTTACCGCGTTGTTACTGTCCAGTACGGAGTGCGGAAAATACTCGAAGATCGGAATCCGTGCCAGCAGTCGGGTCTGAGGTCAGCCTTCGGACTGGCCCCCGAGCGCGTCACTCTAAGCGCAGATCCTCTGGTTGACCAGGGTCGAAAGTCCCTCTCTCTGAGGAAAAATCGGTGGTGTGAGTCGCATCACTCCGGGCCGTCTCAAGTGTAACGAGACGGCCACTGGTGCGATTATTAGCTGGCAGCAAAACTCCGGGGGGCGGACTTCCTCTACCGCCACGCAGGTCGCGAGACAGTGACGCTCGCCGACTCTTTGGTCCTAGTTGGAAGGCTCAGATGGTGACGTCGTTCGGTGTTTCGCTCGACTCGGCAACCCCGGATGGGGGCAGCGCGCCCGCATCGGGTCTCGACGGCCGACTCGGCGGCAGGCGTGCCTGGCAGGCCTCGTACATCCGGCGGTTGTGGGTCTCGGACACTGTGGTCGTGATTGCCGCTGTAGCCCTCGCGCAGTGGGTTCGGTTCGGCGACAGCGGCGTCCTGCACACCTCGGCGTTCCCTCAAACACTCAGCTATGCGCTAGTGTCTGCTCTACTCGCAGTGTCATGGCTCGCCACGCTCGTCATCTTCCGGACCCGCACGGTCCGGGTGATCGGGAGCGGCCCGGACGAATACCGGCGAATCTTCGTCTCCACTGTCAGACTGTTTGGCCTCATCGCCATCGTGTCGCTCCTGTTCCGCCTCGACCTCGCTCGCCTCTATCTCGCGATTGCCTTTCCGGTCGGGCTGGCCGGTCTAATTTTCAGCCGTTGGGCGTGGCGTCGGGTGATCGCCCGGAAACGTTCCCGCGGCGAGTTCCAGACGTCGGTGCTCGTGGTAGGTGGCGAGCGCTCGGTGCGGAGTTTGGCCGAATCGTTCGAGCGCGGCACGGCCGACGGTTACAAGGTGGTCGGCATGTGCATACCAGGGCACACTGGCGCACACAACGACAAGATCGTTGTCGGAGAGCGCGATATCCCCGTGTTTGGTGACGAGGGTGACGTGGTTCGTGCGTTGGGTTTCTGCCGCGCTGACACCGTTGCAGTGACCGCTACAGAGCACCTCGGGCACGAGGGTATGCGTTCCCTTGCGTGGGACCTTGAGCCACACCATGTGGATCTGGTGGTCGCGCCGGGCATGATGGACGTGTCCGGTCCGCGCCTGTCGATGCGGCCGGTCGCGGGCCTGCCCCTGATCCACGTGGAGAAGCCGCAGTACCACGGCGCTCAGAAGTTCTCGAAGCTCTCCTTCGACTACGTGTTCGCGGCCCTTGCGCTCATTCTCATCAGCCCTGTGATGATGACGGCTGCTCTTGCGATCAAGCTGACGAGCAAGGGCCCGGTGTTCTACAAATCGGAGCGAATGGGCTTGGACGGGAGGCCGTTCCCGATGCTCAAGTTCCGCAGCATGATCGTCGACGCGGACAAGCAGGTGGCGTCGTTGATGAAATCGAACGAGGGCGCCGGCGTGCTGTTCAAAATGCGCGACGATCCTCGAGTTACCAAGGTGGGGAAGTTCCTCCGCAAGTACAGCCTCGATGAGTTGCCACAGTTTGTGAATGTCCTGCGCCGAGAGATGAGTGTGGTTGGCCCGCGCCCGCCGCTGCGCCGGGAGGTGGAGGCCTACGACGGGACCGTTCGGCGCCGGCTGTTGGTCAAGCCTGGGATTACAGGCCTATGGCAGGTAAGCGGACGCTCGGATCTGTCCTGGGACGAGACTGTGCGGCTTGATCTCTCGTATGTAGAAAACTGGTCGATGATGGGCGACGTGCTGATCATCGGGAAGACGATCAGGACGGTGATTGCCGGTGACGGAGCGTACTAGTGAGACGATACTCGTACCCTCAAGCCTCAGGGCGTCTCAAAACTGGGCCTCTGTCGCCGATCAAAAGTCGCGGGAATGGCGAGTGTCGCCTTGGTTTGAGACTGATCGGTGCATCCTCACTCATGGAAACAGCCCGTGCGCGACAGGATATCGGCGTCCCGAGCAATCGATCATGAGCACACGTAGCCGGTACTGTATTCCTGCACTTGAGGAAGTTTGAATGTGAGTACCAAAGTTGCGATTTGCCATGGCTATTTTACGCAACGTGTCCGTCCTGAAAAGGTCGTGCGCGCTATGGTGCGCGGATTTCCCGAATCGAAAATTTATACCAGCCTAAACAATGAGAACGAAGCGCGCCCAGATTTTAAAAGTTTGGATATGCGCTATTCTGCCCTGAATAGAATCCCCGAAAGGACAAGGATGCTGCAGTATGCACCCGAATCAGTCCGCCTGCGCATTCGAGGTGCCGAAGTGCCTTTCGACGTGCGCACACTCGACGAGATCACCAATGAGATTGTCGGTACCGCCCCAGACTCATGGCACGTAGTCATTACGCCGAATCTTCACCACATCCATCTGCTTCGGCAGGACACGTCACTGCTCGAGGTCTACCAGGCGGCAAAGCTCATCATTCCCGACGGGTGGCCGGTCGCTTGGATGCTGTCTCGCGTGTCAAAATCCAAAGTCGGTCGGGTCACCGGATCTGACCTTTTGGAGCGCATACTCGCAGTCCACGGTGGGGGGAGGCGGTTGGTACTTGTGGGGGGTGCGGATCCCGACGTGCTGTCCTCCCTCGCAGAGCGGGCGCAACGAAACCAGTGGGACGTCATGGTTGAGCCCGCGCCGAAGCCCGAGGTCGAGAACGTGGATCCGCGACGAGATCTGGTTACGCGAGTCGCAAAGAAGGGCGAAGGTGGAATCGTAGTACTCGGCTTGGGGGCTCCAAAGCAGGAGCTCTTCGCACATGAGTTGCTTACACAGAATGGTTCAGGCCACATCTTGTGCCTTGGGATGGCGATTAATTTTAGCTCCGGAAGATACCGCCGGTCGCCAAATTGGATGCAGCGCGCCAAACTGGAGTGGATTCACCGAATCATGACCGAGCCCCGCCGGCTCTTTCCAAGATACGTGCGGGATGCGCGAGCTTTGGTACCTACTCTCGCAGAGAACAGCCGGCGCGCCGCATGAACTACACCACAAATTCGTACAACAACGAGCCGATGATCATGGTAGAGCCAGAAATCGTCGCAACTTTCAGGCTCCGCGAGCGGGAATCCCGAGCGCATAACACTTTTCAGGTTGCACACAACTACTGTACCCGTAGTTCTCGACGCCCGTCCAACCATGCGTGCCCCATCTCGGATTGTCGAGTGTGTCGCGCATCAAGCTCGAAATGACACCTAGAGGGACTGACATGGGACGTTTTGGCCAACTGAGAAAACCACGCTCGACCCGCAAGCGCGTCTCCAAGCCTCTACTGCCAGCTGTACTCCAAATTGGTCCTGCACCGGGCAGTTCTGGCGGGATCGCTTCGGTCATAGAGGAAACTCTGAAATTCAATCCTAAGGAATTTCAGCAACGCACCCACCCATCTTGGACGCCAGAAGGGTACCTAGCGTCGTTTCCACGAGCGTGGCGGACAGCGGTGATAATGTGTGCCACGACCCGGCACTGGAGTATTGCCCATGTTCACCTCAGTGAGTACGGCAGCTTCCTCCGTGAGGGGGGGCTATTACTAGTCGCTCGAGCGCTGCGCCGACCCGCGGTAGCGACTCTTCATGGAGCGAATCTGGCTCAGCATGTCGAGAGGTATCCACAACTCACACGGTGGGTCTTCGGTGCAGCCACCATTATCCTGTGCCTTGGTGAGAAACAGGCGCAGATCGTCGCAGGTATTTCGCCCAAAACGCCGGTACGTGTAGTGGCAAATCCTGTGGATGAAATGACTTTCCGCTCGGCCGGAATCCAAGCCCAGCAACACCACTCGGGACCTGTGTTTCTATTCGCAGGCGAGGTAGGGCATCGGAAGGGCCATGATCGCCTCGCGAAAACGTGGGATACGATTCTCGATCAGTATCCGGATGCGAAGTTGCGCGTCGCCGGCCCGGTAGCCAACGGATACAAGGTGACATCACAACGCAACGTCGAATATTTAGGAAACCTGAGCCGCGATGAACTTCTTGGCGAAATGTCGACGGCCACAGCTGTAGTGCTCCCCAGTCGCGCCGAAGTCCTCCCGATGGTTCTAATCGAGTCTCACGCGCAAGGCACTCCGACGGTTTACACGAAGGTCGGTGAGTGGAGCGAATTCGACGGTGCTCCAGGCATCCGCCTGATCGATACCTCTGGGATACCTGAACGTGACATCGTCGCCTCCCTTGCTGACGCAATGCTCGACATCGCAACGGCGACGAATTTCAACCCAGATGCGCTTGTCGACTGGACTCGACGCAAGTTTTCTGCGCCCGTTGTTTCTGAACAGTTGAACTCCGCCTATCGCGATGCAATTGGGCGAACCCGCCCGTGAGGCCGTCGACATCAGGCATGGCCTGCCGATTTTCTTCAAAAGAAATTCAAGCAATAGATAATTGTAGCAAGTGCAAGTCTAAGGAGGGGCAGTGAAGACAGTCGGGATCTTAACTCGCCACGTCTATCCGAACTATGGGTCGCTGCTGCAGGGCCACGCGCTTGTAAACGCCCTGACCTCGGCGGGTGCGAGAGCAAGCATTATAGATTACTTCCCCCTTACCGATCGGCCATTCAGGCTGGCGACATCCCGTCTTCGAGAGTCGAGAATGCGAACCTCGGTGACCAAACGGGCCGCGTATCTCGCTATACAGACGCCAAACATGGCGAACATGAGTACTAGATTTCGAAAGTTCCAGCATCGGCACCTCCCTCTAACCCGAATGTGTGCAGATGATCTGGGCGTCGCGGAGATCATCGATGGGCTGGACATCGCGCTAACGGGGAGCGACCAGATCTGGAACTCCATCCACGGAGACCTAGACCCGGTGTACTTCCTCGCAAACCAGCGGAACGAGAATAAGTTCAGCTATGCCGCCAGCTTCGGATCAGGATCGCCCTCTCTGGAAGACAAGGGAAGGGTACATTCCTGGTTGCGAGAATTCAGGGAAGTATCGGTGCGAGAGTCCTCGGCCCAGACTGCTCTGGCTTCGATCGGAATCCCGTCCCGTGTCGACGTCGATCCTGTGCTACTCCATGACAACGCGTTCTGGAACAGCTTCGCAGACGCGCAACCAGCTACGGCGGGCAGGTACATTCTGGTCTATCAGCTTCACAACACACCGGATTTCAATCGCCGACTCAAAGTCATCTCAGACCGTCACAAACTGCCGATTCGCCGCATTACGCCGGATGCGAAAATGTACCTGGCTCACCGGGCGTCGGACTATCTAGTCGAGCCACGGCGATTTGTGAGTCTGTTTCGTGACGCTGATATCGTTGTTACCGATTCATTCCACGGCACGGCGTTCTCGCTGGTATTTGGGAAGCCGCTCTACGCCCTTTTGCCGCAGGAGAACTCCACACGTAATACGGACCTTCTTACATCGGTCGGACTGGATCATCTAGCTTCGGCCCCCGATCAAGCGCCGGTCGAGAATCCGGACTATGACGCTGTAGCAGTCACAAACTTACTCCGCTCTTATGCGGACGACTCGTGGCGTTACCTTCGGGCGTTGCTCGGCGAGGATGATGCGTCATGCGAGACACGGTGAGCGGAGCCGATGCCCCCTCGCGCGAGGACGCCAATCGAATCCTACCAATCGACATTATCCAGCTTCTCCTGTTTACGGGATTTGCGTTCTCGTATTCCCTGTACATGTCGGACTTGATGCCCGGAACCTTGTACTACACATCCATGGCGGCATTTATCATATTTGCGGCCGCACGCGTTGCTTGGCTTGTTCTAGTAGCCCAACCTAGGGCTCCATTGGCATTCGGTAAATCAGCGTGTGCATTGTTTGGCGCAGCGGCAGTATTGGTCTTCCTCTCGATCGTGCAGGAAATCAATGCCGCCGGCGACTTCAGTTACACCAGCTTCGGGGCGATCATCTATATTGTGATACCAGTGTTGTCCGCACTGTGCATCGCGAATACAGTTACACTACGTCTCGCCGACGTCTACATGACGGTCCTGCTGGCGCGATACATATTCTTTTTTCTAATCTCGGACAAATTCTCTATTGAAGCAATACAGTCAATCAGTTGGGTTGATTCGCAATCTCCCTTCGAATCGTCGTTTGCCCACGACCTCCTGGTAGTTGGCTTGTACTTCGTCGTTCGGCAGAAGGCGATTCGTGCCGGACTGGCGTTGGCCTTCACCATGCTGGCCCTCAAGCGTGCCTCTTTCCTTCTATCGCCATTGTTGATCATATTTCGTCGGAAAATTCGATACTCGCCTCCACCGAAAAGTACGTCGGTTTTGGCGCTATTCGTTGTCGGCGCAGTAAGTCCGTTCGCCGTAATGGCTGCGTATTCACAGACGTCTTCCGAGTTCTTTGAGAACAACTTCGGTGTCGATCTCAACGAATTCACGAGCGGGCGCTTGTCCATCTATCAACTGGCCACGAACTGTGCGGAGTCGTCGCATGCATTCGGTTCTCTCAATATCTGCTTGAGTGATACAGCATTTCGAGTCGGGGGAACCACTTGGAACGGTCTGCTACATAATGACACGTTGCGTGTGTACATGGAGGTTGGGCTCATAGGAGTCGTAGTTTACGTAGCCGCTCTCTCGTACGCTTCTCGCACTAGCCGCCCGGCTTTCATACTCATGATGTATGCCTTCTTTGTTTTGATCACATCGCGCTTGATAACTCACATGAGCTTTTGGATCGTGCTCTTCATAGCGATTGCGTTGTTGGAGCGGTTTCAATCGTCACGAGACGAATTTAGCGGAAGGGGCATTGCATTGCCGGAGCAGGAAGTTCGCATCCAAAGCACGCAGAGGGAAACCAAGTGAACCGCGATGCATCGAAGGTGGGGATCCTCACCCTAACTCAGTCGGAGAACTACGGGACGGTCCTGCAGGCATATGCGACCTACCAACTATTGAATCGAGGCTCCCGACGGAAGCACTTCTCTCTTGTCCCCACGGATGTTCAGTCCGTCAGGCGTCGCCGCCTTATTTCCCTTGCGAACCCGCGAAACGCCAGCACAGGACTAACTCGATACCGCAACTTTGCGGATATGCGGAAATTTATTGCTCCGTACACAGATACTTCAGATGGCAAGAATTGGGTGAATATCAGCAACAGGCGGTCTGCGCTGGACTATCTGAACTCCCGGTTCGACGGCTTTGTTACCGGATCGGATGAGATTTGGAATCTCGCTTTTGTCGGAGATAAGAGTATCTATTATGCGCCCGAGACCCTTGGGCGGATTCGCGTTAGTTTTGCAACATCCGCCAATCGGCTCGATATTTCGAAGTTATCGAGCGAGAGCTTGGATATACTTCGGCGCTCGCTACAGTCGTATCGATTTATTTCGGTGCGGGACTCGAACACGTTCGCTTTTGTGGAGAGCCTCCTCGAAGGGGCTAGCTCGATCGAGCAAATTGTGGACCCCACGATAATCCACGGCTTGCCCGAGTTTGTTGGGTTGCATCAACCGTCCGCTGATTCAGGGCGCAAGCGCATTTTGATGATGGTTCGAGACCGGGCCGTGGGCGAAGGTCTGGTATCCCGTTTCCATAATTCCGCGGATATTGACTCTGTGTTCATACGCTACCCGGGGACCCGATTCTTGTCCTTGGATCCTGCCTCCTTCGTTCGGGCATTCGGGGCATACGATTGTGTGGTCACTGATTTCTTTCATGGGACTTGCATGAGCGTCTTGAGCAGGGCGCCCTTCGTTAGCTTTGACAGTGAGCCGGTGTATTCGAAGTATGAGAGCAAGATTTGCAACATGTTGATGAAGCTGGGCCTGAATGGCCGCTATGTCAATCTGTCTGCCAACGGTCGGGTTGCAGGCAATTCTGCCGTGCATGACCTGGTGGATAATATGCTGACAGAACCGCCTGTTTGGGTGGCGGACGGAGCAATTCAGCGCGAGCGCGAACACGGTCTTGCAGTACTGGCACGCGTGCACGACGCAATTAGCGAGGGACTCGCCGGTGTCCGTTGATTCCAGTGCAGTTACAAGGCATTCCGTAATATACGTGGCGGCCTCTATTCTTCAGAAGCTGTCGTCACTCATTCTTCTGCCTGTCTACACACGCCTTTTGACACCTGAGGAGTACGGGTACTTCAATCTCATAATCACCTTACTGCTGCTTGGTGGAGCGGTAGCGACTCTGGGGTTAGAGTTCGCAGTTGCGCGGTACTGTCACCCGGAAATATCGGACGATGTGACTGATACCAGGGACTGGAAACTAGGGGACAGTCAGGGCAGATACTATACCGCGGCATATTTTGTCGTGGTCGCAGCATCTATGGGTGTGACGGCACTGCTGGCTGCCACTGGGCCGCTGTATTCGCCAATCGCGTTTCCGGATTTCGATTTCTATCCGGTCGTGCTCATTGCGCTGGTGTCGATCCTCTTCCAGCCACTGACAGCAATCTACCTTTCGTTGTTGCAGGCGCGATCCATGGCCCGCGCCTACGGAACGTTCTCGCTGGCTTTATTTCTCTCAAACGCCCTGCTCACCGTTGCTCTGTTGGGTCCGCTCAATCTCGGCCTACTTGGTGTGGCGGTTTCTCTTGTTGCAGTGAACGCCTTCTTTGCTTTGCTCGGGACGTTGCGTGCGAGCAGACTTGGAATGTTGTGGATCAGATTCTGCGCGGACGACGTTCGTCGTATTCTTTCGTATTCACTTCCAATGCTTCCACACACCCTTACGCTGCAAGCAACCTCGCTTGCAAGTCGCGTGATCATCTCCAACCTCGTGAGTGTCGCTGCGGCGGGACTATTTAACATTGCGATGTACGCGGTGAATTTTATCGATGCGGTGCAGACCGCGTTGCATCGAGCTTTTCTTCCCTGGTATTTCACGCAAGTAGAGCAACAGGCGGTCGGTTGGCAAGACAATGTCCGGGATGTCATTGCGGCGTTCGTCGGGGCGTCTGTCGTGGTGTCATCGGCTGTGGCCCTTTTTGCTTCCGAGTTGTTAGTCGTAATGACACCGGAAAGCTTTCATGAGGCGGCAAATATTGTTCCTATACTTGCGTTAAGCATGATGGTGAAGTCGGTATATTATCCATCGTTATCAGCCCTTCTGTACAACGAGAGGGGAACGAACTTAGTAATGGTTATATCAGGCACCGCGAGTGTTTTCTCAATTCCTCTCGCTGTTGCGGGCGCATTCTCCCTGGGGCTTACGGGAGTAGCTCTTGCGCAGCTAATGCAGCGGTTAGTCATGAGTGCAATGGCGGTGAGGCTGTCTGCGCGCGTTGATCGTCCTCCGATACCCTGGGGAAGTGTTATGCGACTGCAAGCCGGCGGGGTAACCGTCGTGGTGTTGGTCATGATCGGCGATCATGCTGCGTGGTGGGGGCTTGGATTCTGGTGGTTGCTTGTCGCTAAGTCCGCGGTTGGGATAGCTCTGGCTTCCTACCTGTTTGTTTGTGATCCAAATCTGTTCCGAGCTGCAAGGAGAGTATTGAGCCATGGGCGTTAAAGAGAAACTGAAAGCGGTGGACCCACTTCGCCGGGTTGTGAAGCGAGTAAAGATACATCGTGAGTACTTTTTGGACGCTAGGTTCATGTCTAGCCACCTCTTGGATGGTGGCTCCGCGTCTAGCCATGAACAGTATCGAATCATGCTGCGAGTCCATTCGTTAGAGAAGGGAATGGCGCATCGGTCGCCTCGCTCGTTTGGTGCGAGCAAGGCGACTTCGCTTGTCCGCATGTTGGAAGTGTCCAGCGCGGAAACCCGAGACTCTACCGCCTACGGGATGGGCGTGTCGGTGCTTCACGCTTGGTTGGGTTTTCACGCTGATAGGGATGATCGGGATGCGACTTCGTACGAGTTGGTCGAGTGGTTCCTTAGAGATGCTCGCGGCGACGGCTACGGCGGCGAAGGTTTTGCGGCGGGTATCCGGTCTATTTCCGGGCGAGATCCTCAAGAGTGGGTCGGTCTCCCGTTTGCGGAGTTCGTCGCTACTCGTCATTCGACCAGACGCTACTCCGCGGAGCCCGTCAGTGACGATGTGGTGGACATGGCCGTCTCGCTCGCGTTGCTATCGCCTTCGGCGTGCAATCGGCAAATGATGCGACTTCATGTGATCGATGATCCTGTCCGTAAGCGCCTGCTGTACGACACTCTGCATGGCACGGGTGGCGTGGATTTCGACAGCTGCAGGATTGGGGTTGTCACGTATGACTCGCGCAGTCTTGAGTTCTATGGCGAACGAAACCAGGGCTATTTCAATGCTGGGTTGTTTGCCATGACCCTCGTGTATGCGCTTCATTGGAAGGGTGTCGGTGCGTGCCTTCTTCAGTTTGGCAATACCGTTGCTGAGGAACGGATGTTGAGCCAAGGTCTGGGGATATCTGATTTTGAGCGAATTGCTGTAGGAATCTCGTTTGGACATTTGGAGTCCAGTGACGTCGTTCCAGCGAGTGTCAGGCGTACAGTTCCGGAGGTTCTGAGGATTGATACACAAGGTCCTGCTCTCGTTCACTCAAATGATTAGGTAGTCGAAATAGCGTCGCGCCACGACGGGCCACACAGAACGCTGGGACGGTGTTGCTCGGGCTGCGAGGAGGGTGAGATGCGGCGTGCAGCGAAGTTGGTAGTCAGTGCGATGAGTGCTCTCGTCGTGCTCATCGCGATTATGGGGGGCGCGGGATTCTTCGTCTACACCAAGTCGCGGGTGGACAAAGTGAAGCCCGTAGACGCGATTGTCGTACTTGGCGGCGGGCACGATGGTCGCGAGCAATACGGTATCGAGCTGGCACGGCAAGGGGTTTCGAGAAACGTTGTGCTTTCTAATCCGTATTCGAGACGCGACACGAGGATGGCCAAGTTTTGTGCGACCAAGGATCCACGCTTCACCGTCACCTGTATACCCCCAGTGCCAGGAACGACGCGCGGTGAGGCGCTTTTCACCCGGGAGCTCGCGGAGCTACACGGCTGGAACAGCATACTGGTAGTCAGCTGGAGGTACCACTTACCGCGAGCGCGTTACATCTTCTCTCAGTGCTTCGATGGCGACATCGTCATGCGGCCCGTTCCTCGTGATTACAATTTCAGCCTGGCAGAATGGGAATATACGTATCTCTACCAGACGGTGGGGTTCGTCAAAGCTCTTTTGCAGGGTCGGTGCTGACGGGCCCTCTGTTTTGCAGCTACTGCAAGCGCGTCGGAATCTTCTCGAACGCAATGCTCCCCACGTCGGCCAAGATGTAGCCCACAATCGCCATCGACACGCCAGCTACTACCGTCCAGCCGCAAGCGATACCGTACGACGGCGCGACCGCCTGCTGGTGTCCTGTCCGAGAGCCTGCGAGGCCAGGGCGGTAAACGGGGCCACAGCTCCAAGGAACCCGATGCCGATCAGCGCGTAACGATCCTCGTCGCGACCCGACGCCACCACGATTCCCAACAATGCGTACGCGCACATCGTCAACGCAACCACTGTGCGTCGCACACCCAGCCGTGGACCCACCACAATCACCGCGAAATAGTGCAGCAGCGCTCCCGCCGCGGCACACCATAAATAGTTGATTGACGTCGACACGTTCACCGCGCATGCCTCCCAGCACGAGCGGTATTCCTCGCCAGCGCGGATGCTGACGCCCTGCCCACCCACGCTGCACTGACGGCCACGAGTGGTGTTACCACCAGGTACAACGCACCCTGCCGGGGAGACATAAGGGTCGCACCCTGCACGGCAAAGATACTGACGCTCGTGAAGCCGCTCAACAATCCGAGCATCACTAGCCTGAGTTGCACCAGTTTAGTGTGCCAACCCTGACCGAGGATTCGGGATTTCGAGGGAATCGAGGATGCTCGCCGCGTCGTCGGTGAGCGGATCGAGGGCGGTGTGCGCGTGGCCAGCAATCGTGACGGTGATTTCCTGCAACGGACGCAGGCTACGCACGATTCTGCGGATCGACATTCCGGTCTCGGCCTGCAGATAACGCGATATCGCCAACGCAGCGAACACGATCGTCAGGTGCGCCTCGATCGAATCCCGGGTGTGACTGAAGATCGGCCTCGCCCGCAGGTCGGTCTTCGACATTCGGAACGACTGCTCGACCTGCCACAGGTCATGATACTTCTCCATCACCTCATACGGATTCATCAGTGACACAGGAAGGTTGGTGACGTAGCCCTTCAGTCCAACGAGGGAACGCGCCCTGGCGATGCCCTCGGCATCGAGACTCTTACCCTTCGCGGTGGTCTTGACGAACCGCGGCGATCGAGCAGCACGAGTACCGTCGATGACCTCCCTGGCCCGAGCCTCCTGGGCATTGAGCGTCTGGTTATCGCGCACGGCACGCTTCTTCGAGTACGCCCAGATCGCCCGCCACGCCGACGTGTCGGCGGGGTCCCACACCGGCTCGCTGCGGCGCGTGATGTCGTTGACCACGCTCTTCGCGTGACGCGGCGTCACCGTATCGATGACCTGCCCGTCTGTGAACACGTCCCCGTTCCAGTGGAAATGGCTGGCCAGATCCGCCGGTGCCTTCATCACCCGTGACCCGACGATGAACTTCAGTCCGGCGGCGTCGAGGTCCTTCAGATTCGATGCCGACAGCATCCCGGCATCGGCGGCGATGACCATCTCGACGTCCTCGATGTTGTGACGCTCCTGGAACTGACGCACGATCGGGACAATGGTGCGTGTCTCGGCGTGGTTTCCTTCGAAACATCCTATTTCCAAGGGGAATCCGTTGCGGTCGACCAGGAGTCCGACCACGATCTGCGGGTCGACGCGACGCTCTTTCGAGTACCCGACCTTACGCAGCTCATCTTCCTTCTCGGCCTCGAAGTACAAGGTCGTGACGTCGTAGAGCAACAGGTTCAGATCACTCGCCTCGGCGGCGTGTTCGAAGCAGCGTCGTGCGATGTCGTCGCGGTAGCCGTGTGCGGTGCAGCGGCGCAGGGTCCGCACGAAGGTGTTGCGATGTGCGGGGGCGATACCGATCTCGCCGAGCACTCTGCCGGCGTCGGCGACGGAGGTTGCCTCGACGATACGGGCGGCTACCAGTTGGAAGAATGCCTCGTTGTCGACCACATCGAATCCGAGGTGTCGCCACGCAGTCTCGATGACCTCGATCAGCCAGCGAGACCGTTTACCGTTGATCGTCGCGCTGCCGCCAGTGTTCGTGCCGAGGTCGAGGTCGAGTTGCTGTTGGCCGGCGAGTAGTTTCTCGCGGGCCGTCTCGAGCAGGGCGGCGAGTTCGCTGTCGGTGTGGGCTGATCCGAGGTGCTCGAGTACCTTGTCTCGGCGGCCTTGCTTGGCTGCGATCTGCACCGCGGTTGCTCCCGACGCGGTGCGGACTTTGCGGATGTAGGCGGCCACGGGCGTGGAGTCTACCGACTGATTAGTGTGCCATTTCGCGAACCTGCACCGCTGCCACCAGCACAAATGCCGGACCTGTCCAGGAAATCGGCCAACCTGGTGCAACTCAGGGGCGGTAAACGGGGCCACAGCTCCAAGGAACCCGATGCCGATCAGCGCGTAACGATCCTCGTCGCGACCCGACGCCACCACGATTCCCAACAATGCGTACGCGCACATCGTCAACGCAACCACTGTGCGTCGCACACCCAGCCGTGGACCCACCACAATCACCGCGAAATAGTGCAGCAGCGCTCCCGCCGCGGCACACCATAAATAGTTGATTGACGTCGACACGTTCACCGCGCATGCCTCCCAGCACGAGCGGTATTCCTCGCCAGCGCGGATGCTGACGCCCTGCCCACCCACGCTGCACTGACGGCCACGAGTGGTGTTACCACCAGGTACAACGCACCCTGCCGGGGAGACATAAGGGTCGCACCCTGCACGGCAAAGATACTGACGCTCGTGAAGCCGCTCAACAATCCGAGCATCACTAGGGCGCGCACAATCGTTGCCGAACGACGCTCGGCGTCCGAAAGCGGCCCGGCGCACACCCCGAACATGAAGCAGCCCATCACGTTTATGGCGAACGTGGTGAGTGGGAACTCCGCGATATCGTCTGGCCACCACCGCCACAGCTGGTACCGAAGTGCGGCACCCCCGGCACCACCCGCTGCCACAGCCAGGGCGGTGGCGGCGGTGCGAGAGGAGCCGGAGAGCATTCCGAATCAGGCGCCGCAGTTCGGCACGTTCACCGTCACCGTCGGATGATCCACCAGCGGCTGCATGGGAACCCGCGCCTCGCCGGGCGTGGAGGGCTCGGTCAACTGGTACTTGATCTCCGTCGTCCGTCCTCGTGGCACCGGAACCAGCACATCGAACATCGGATGGCCCAGTTCCCGGCCGGTGAGGAACATCGTCGGCTTGCCGTCGATGGTCACATTCCGCAGTTGAGCGCCCTGCGTGGCAACGAGGGATACCGCTGACACGTTGGTTCCCTTTGGCACGCCCAGCGTGTTGATGTGCGTCCCCGACACGTATTCGGGGAAATCGCCGTCCGGAATGTTATTCGTCAGTTTGACGGTCACCGTGGAACGCCGAGTGTCCTCCGTGCAGCTCTCCGCCGTGTAGTCGATCTCGCGAGTCAGGTAATAGTCGAGCTTATTTCCGGCCTGGTTGTTGATCAGCACACCCGCAAACGGTGCTGCGTCATCAGGCACGACGTGTCCGAGCGGTGTGCCGGCCAGGACTTCCTGCTCCTCGGGGTGTGAGCTCCACACCGCAATTCGGCGTTCGCCAGCTGCGCGGCCCAGCGCGTCGAGCAGTTTCTGTGGCGACTTGATCTCTCCGGTCATCTTGTCGATCACCCGGGCCGCCACGGTTTGCAGATACTGCTTGCGGGCGGCGTTATCGTCGGCGAAGCGGACATAGGCAGTCGACTCGGTCAGCTCCACAACGTTGTCGGCATTGATGACTTCGCCGTCCGGCATCTTGACCGGACCGATCGCGTCCAACACATAGCTGAGGGCGATCGGGTCGGTGGCAATTACTCCGTCGACCTGCTCGCCGGATTCCTGCGCCCACAGTGACTTCCAGATCTGCGCCGCATAAGGAAAGTGTGAACTCAAGTTACTGTTACGGAAGTCGGTGGTTGGCCGGCTTCGGCCATACTGCGCCGCGAACTCCGGACCCAGATCGATCGGCTGACTGTTCATCGGTAGATCGGAGTTGCGACCCAAGGTGTCTACGCGTGCGACACCGTCATTCGCGCGAATGACACCGTAGCCGCCCAGTAGTCCGCCTGTACCCCGCGCTTCCGCATTGGTTTGGAAGGCCATGAAGTAGTTGCGCGGACCGTCTGCGCCCAACATCGTGGGTGCCAGCTTCGCAGCAATTGCGGTATTTCCCAACAGCTTCGACAGCTCCGAAAGCTGGTCCTGTAGTTGCGTACGCGCATCGGAAACCGACGCCAGGTATGTCGGTTCGTCGATAGCCTGTGCCTGATCGTTCCACCGTTGGGCAGCGACGGCAGTCTGATCCAGCACTGGTGCAGCGTCCTGCAGGGGCTGCAAATTCACCTTGCCGCCCGAGGCGATGAGTTGGTTTGGCGCCAGAGAGGTTCCGGCTGCCACGGCCGGTGCGAGTACCTCCGACGTCAGGCCGCGCACGACTTCGGAAATCTGCTGTGAAGTCTCGAGCGGGCTGCCCAGCCACGGAATGGCGGAAGCGACACTCCACGGGACATTGTGGGTGTAGTCGTAGGCCTTGTTCGCATACTTGTCGGCGTCGGTCGATGACCGCTCCGCGTCTTCTGTATTACCGTCCAGTAACGCGTCTTTCGCCAGCTGTGCGTGGTTGCGCGCCTCGAATAGATTCGCGCGTGCTTCCCTGGCTGAATAGCCGAGCCACAGACCCAGTGCCACTACCACCAGCGAGGCCACAAAACCGCCCGTGATCAGGGAACGCTTGCGCTTGTAGGACTTGCTGCGGACATTCGTTCGCTTGCGGATGCGACGAACCGAGGGCTCGCCCGCGGAAGTGCCCGAAGCGCCGGGGTTCTCGGCGTCACCGCGGGAATGATCGTTCACGGATCGTGGCTCCTGTCATCGTGGTTGCGTAGAGGATACTGTGACGTGCGTCGCAGGTTTGACCCCCGCGTGGTGAGCAACGCGCTTGCTCATTATTGTCTGAGTAGCGAATTTCGCGAACCGGGGAGTCAGCAAGGTTCAGGCCCATCCAGATCGAGGGTGGGCCAATTCACAGTAACGAAGCGGCGTGCAGGCCCGATTTCTGCTCGGATCGGGAAACATGGACGGGGGACAATCACTGTGAGTGAGTTCCCCCTGTCGAGAGCACAACAGGGAATCTGGTTCGCCCAGCAACTCGACCCTAGCGTTCCCCTCAACGTCGCCCAGTATGTGGAGATCCAGGGACACGTCGACGTGGGGTTCCTGGTGGACGCCACCGACCGTGCATGCCGCGAGCTCCAGTCACCCTGCGTCAGCCTCATCGACAACGGCGACGAGGTTCTGCAGGTAGTGGATGTCGAGATCGACGATGCCATCTCCTACCGAGACCTACGCGGCGTCGACAATGCAATCGCCGAGGCCCACCGCTGGATGACTGCGGAATGCTGCCGGCCGCTCGACGTGCTGAAAGACCGGCTGATCATGGCCAGCCTGCTGCACGTCGGCGACGACCATTACTTCTGGTTCTCCCGCGTCCACCACATCGTCATCGACGGCCACGGCGGCATGGTGCTCACCAACCGTGTGGCCGAGATCTACAGCCACCTCGTGAACGGCACCGAACCGCCGCCGTCCAAGGCGCTGAGCCTGCGCGAGCTGTACGACGCCGAAGACGCCTACCGATCCACGAGCCGGTTCGAGACGGACGGAAACTACTGGGCCGAGCGCATCGCCGGCCTGCCCGACCCCGCCCGGCTCACCGACCGGGAAGCGCCACCCGTCGCACCCTCACTTCTCCTCGGCGGCACCATCGCCGACGGCATTTCCCAGAGCATCGGCGACGTTGCCCGACGCTGGAATTCGTCCGACGTCCCCGTCGTCGTCGCCGCATTCGCCGCCTACCTCGCACGGATGACCGGCACCACCGACATCGTGCTGAGCCTGCCTGTGTCTGCCCGCACCACCGCGGCCACACGTCGTTCGGCGGGCATGGTGTCGAACATCGTGCCGCTGCGCGTGCAGGTGGACGGCGAGGTGAGCGGTGCGGAGCTCGTCCGACGGGTGCAGCTCGAGCTCACCGGGGCACTGCGGCACCAGCGCTACCGCTACGAAGACATGCGACGCGACCTCCCCGACGGCGGTGCGCGGCGCGGCGGCTTCGGCCCCACCGTGAACCTGATGATCTACCACCAGGAGATCGTGCTCGGAGACGTCGTCGGTGTCTTCCATCCACTCACCAGCGGTCCGGTGGACGACCTCGCCCTCAATCTTTACCCATCGGTAACTGGGCGGGGTACACGCATCGACTTCGAGGCCAACCCCACGCTCTACGAAGAACGCGAGCTGCACACTCGTTACCGCCGGTTCCTGGACTTCCTCGAGACGTTCGTCCGCGCGGAGGACGACACCCCGGTCGGGGCGCTGCGGATTCTCGATGAGGCCGAGCAATCGGAATTGGCGCCCTGCGCCGGCCCGCCCGCCGTCCCGCCGGCGACTCTGCCCGAATTGCTCGACGCCGGACTGCGTGACCCCGACGCAATCGCACTGCGGCATGCGGGTGCCGACCTTTCCTACGGACAGCTGGACGCATGGTCGAACCGGCTCGCCCATCGGCTGATCGAGCGCGGTATCGGCCCCGAAGACGTGGTGGCCGTGATGCTGCCGCGCTCACCCGAATCGGTGGTGGCACTGTGGGCCGTCGCGCGCTCGGGCGCCGCCTACCTGCCCGTCGACCCCGGCTACCCGGCAGAGCGGATCGCGTTCATGCTCGCCGATTCCGGGACCACGGTGGCATTCGCCGCGGACGCCTTGGTGGTGCCCGCCGGAATCGACTGGGTTGAGGTGACAGACCGGCCCGGCGACTCGTCACCCGTTGGCGACGCCGATCGTGTCCGCCCGCTGCGCATCGACCACCCCGCGTACGTGCTCTACACGTCCGGCTCCACCGGAACGCCCAAGGGTGTGACGGTGACGCACCGGGGCCTGGCTGGCCTTGCCCACGCGCGCGACGGACTCTACGACGTCGACGACTCCGCCCGCGTCGCGCACTTCGCCTCCCCGTCGTTCGACATCTCCCTGGACGAACTGCTGCTCGCGTTCACCGCCGGAGCCACGCTGGTGATCGTGCCGCCCGACGTCTTCGGGGGCGAGATTCTGACGGAGCTGTTGCGCACGGAGCGCGTGACGCACGCCATACTCACCCCCGCGGTCGTAGCCACCCTGGTGCCGTCGGACCTGCCCGACCTCCGAGTCCTCGACGTCGGCGGCGAGGCTCTGACCGGCGCACTGGTCGAGGCGTGGGCCCCCGGCCGCGTCATGGTCAACGGCTACGGGCCCACCGAGGCCACCGTCACCACCCTGTTCAGCCCACCGCTGATACCGGGAGAGCCGGTCACGATCGGCCGTCCCGTGCCGGGCACCGACGCACTCGTGCTCGATACCCGACTCCGTCCGGTCCCGGTCGGCGTGGTCGGGGAGTTGTATCTGGCGGGGGAGAGCGTCGCGCGGGGATATCACCGGCGCACCCGGCTGACAGCCGAGCGATTCGTCGCCTACCCGCACGGCGCCGGGTCGCGGATGTACCGCACCGGTGACCGAGTGCGGTGGACCCCCGACCACCTGCTCGAGTTCGTCGGCCGCACCGACACCCAGGTGAAGATCCGCGGCTTCCGGGTGGAACTCGGCGAGATCGACGCCGTGCTCACCACCGCGCCCGGCGTCGACCATGCCGTCACCGTGGTGCACGGTGGCGGAATATCCTCGGGCACAGTGGTGTCGTACGTCAGCGGCGCGACCGACCCATCCGCAGTGCTCGATTTCGCCACCGCCCGGCTGCCGCACTACATGGTGCCGGCCTCGGTGACCGTGCTCGAGCAGATGCCGCTCACCCCCAGCGGCAAGATCGACCGCGCACACCTCCCCGAACCGGTCGTGTCACCGTCCCGTGCGCCGCACGGCGAGGTCGAAGAACTCGTGGCCGCGGTGATCGCCGAGATTCTCGGACTGCACTCCGTCGGAGCCGACGCCGACTTCTTCGCGATGGGCGGAAATTCGCTGTCCGCCACGCAGGTCGCTGCCCGACTCTCGGCCCGGGGACACGCGGTAGGGGTGCGCGACATCTTCGAGGCACCCACCATCGCGCTGCTGGCCGCCAGGGTCGGCGCTTCGCATTTGCGCGTGGACACACCGCCGCTGCGGCCTGCCGACTCGGACGGGGGCGCAGCACCACTCGCGCCGGCGCAGCAGCGACTGTGGCTCCTGGCGCAGGCCGCGCCTGAATCGCCCGCCTACAACGTGCCGTTCGTCGTCGAACTCGACGGTGAGCTGGATGCGTCGAGTCTGGCTGCGGCGGTGCACGACGTCCTCGACCGGCACGTCCTGCTGCGCACCGTCTACCCCGACACCGACAACGGTCCCGTGCAGGTGGTCACTCCTGCCGTCGTGAATCTGACACCCATTCCGCTCGTGCCCGAGGCACTCGACGCCGCCGTGGCCGAACTGGCGGGCCGCGGCTTCGACGTGACCACCGAGACGTCGGTGCGCATCCGTCTCTACCAGCTCGCCCCCACCCGCCACGCCCTCGTCGTGATCGCCCATCACATCGCGATGGACGGTTTGTCGTTCGCGCCGCTCACCCGTGACGTGATCACCGCCTACGAGGCACGTCGCTCCGGCACCGCGCCGGGCTGGCCCGAGCTCGACGTGCAGTACACCGACTACGCCCGATGGCATCGCGACATCGTGGAGGCCGCCGCCCCCGGCGACATCGACTACTGGACCACCCAACTCGATGGTGCGCCCGAGTTGCTGCCGCTGCCCACCGACCGCCCGCGTCCCACGGCAGGGTTGCACCCGGCAGGGGCAGTACCGCTGGCGTTCGACGCCGCCCTGCACCGGTCGGTGGAAGAATTCGCGCGGACGCATGATTCGACGCCCTTCATGGTGGTGCACGCCGCGCTGGCAGTCACATTGAGCGCGCTGGCGGGCACCGACGACATCGCCATCGGGACCGCGGTATCGGGGCGCACCCATCCCTCGCTCGACGCGCTGGTCGGCATGTTCGTGAGCAATGTCGTGCTCCGCACCCGGGTATCCGCGCATCAGACCTTTGCCGACGTGCTGTCGGACGTTCGCCGCACCGACCTGGACGCCTTCGCACATTCCGAGACACCGTTCGACCAGGTGGCCGATGCCGTGACGGGTGGGGTGTCGGCGCCGCATCATCCGCTGTTCCAGGTCGCCCTGGCATTCGAGAACGCCGCCACCGAACCCGAACTGACCCTGGGCGATCTCACGGTGCGCCCGTACGCCGTCCCCGCTCCGGTCGCACGTTTCGATCTGGAACTGGCATTGGCCGAAAGGCATTCACCGGACCGTTCTGCGGCCGGGTTGCTCGGTGCCGTCACGTACTCCCGCGCACTGTTCGACGACACCACCGTGCGCCGCTGGACGCGACTGCTCGAACGGGTGCTGCGAGCCATGGTCGCGCGCCCCGACAGCCCAGTGCGGACGGTGGACCTGCTCGACCCCGCCGACCGGGCCGCACTGATCCCGCAACACGGACCCGCCGCCGCACCGGCCGTCACCCTGCCCGCGCTGCTGGACGGCACCGGCATCGCAGTCGTGAGCGATTCCGTCGAGCTCACCCCCGCGGAACTCGACGATCGGGCCAACCGGCTGGCACACCAACTGATCGAGCGCGGCCTCGGACCCGGCGACGTGGTGGCCGTGCAACTGCCGCGGTCCGTCGAGTGGGTGACTGCGCTGTGGGCGGTCACCCGCACCGGTGCGGCGTTCGTGCCCATCGATCCCACCTACCCCGAATCGCGTGTGGCGCACATACTCGCCGACTCCGGGGCGCGCGCTGTACTCACCGACAGCGACATGCAGCACCTCGGCGACAACCCGTCCCCGGTCGCCGACGCCGACCGGGTGCGCCCGCTGTGGGTGGACGATCCCGCGTACGTCATCTACACCTCCGGGTCGACCGGAACTCCCAAGGGTGTCGTCGTCACCCATCGCGGACTGTCGAGTCACGCTGCGGCTCTCCGGAAGTCCTACGCCGTGGACAGCGGCTCGCGGGTACTGGCGTTCGCGTCGCCGAGCGTCGACGCCTCCGTCCACGAAGTGCTGTCGGCGTGCGGCGCGACTCTGGTCCTCGCGCCCACCGACGTCTACGGCGGCGACGAGCTGACGGAACTCCTGCAGCGTGAGCGCATCACCCACTGGACCACCACCCCGGCCGTCCTCGCTCTCACCAAGCCCGACGGTCTCGACCGCCTGCGTGTCGTCGCCGTGGCCGGGGACGTGTGCCCGCCGGAACTGGTGTCGCGGTGGGCGCCCGGCCACACCTTGCTCAACCTGTACGGGCCCACCGAGGCCACCATCTGGGCCACCGGCACCGGACCACTGGCCGCGGATGACCCGGTAACCATCGGCAGTCCCATCGACGGCATGTCGGTGCTGGTGCTCGACGCGGCGCTGCGTCCGGTCCCCGTCGGCGTCGTGGGGGAGCTGTACCTGGCCGGACCGGGCCTCGCCCGCGGATACGTCGGCAGACCCGGGTGGACGGCGGAACGCTTCGTCGCCAATCCGCATGCGGGCGGTCGCATGTACCGCACCGGGGACCTCGTCCGCTGGACCGCCTCGCACCACCTCGAATTCGCCGGACGCGCAGACGATCAGGTGAAGATCCGCGGCTACCGCGTAGAACTCGGCGAGATCGATGCGGTCCTGGGGGCGGCACCCGGAGTCGACACGGCGGTCACGATCGCGCGCGGCGGCACCCTGCACTCCTACGTCCACGGAACCGACGTGGATACCGACGTCGTGCTCGCCTTCGCGACGCAGCACCTGCCCCGGCACCTGATTCCCGCATCCGTGACCGCCCTCGGGAGCCTGCCGCTGACGCGTGGCGGGAAAGTCGACCGGGCGGCGTTGCCCGAACCCGTGATCCGGGCGACATCGAGCCGGGAAGCGCGCACCGCGACGCAGGAACTGGTGGCCGCCGCCTTCGCGACCGAAATCGGGACCCCGGACATCGGTCTCGACGAGAGCTTCTTCGACCTCGGCGGAAACTCGCTGGGAGCGACACGTCTCGCCGCCCGAGTGGGATCGGTGTTGGGACGCCGGGTCTCCGTGCGCGACATCTTCGACCACCCCACCGTGGCCGAACTGGCCGCCCACGTGACGGGGGCCGCCGATCGCCCGGCGCTCGGCCGCCGCGAGACGTCGGGACCGGTGCCCCTGTCGGTTCAACAGCAGGGACTGTGGCTGGTCAACCAGCGCGACCCCGCCGCCGATCCGTACGCCATGGGATTCGAGGTGGACCTCGACGGCACCCTGGACGTGGAGGCTCTGCGGGCCGCTGTCCGGGATGTGCAACACCGGCATCGGCTGCTGCGCACGGTGTTCCCCTCGCTGGATGAGCAGGTGGTGCTCGAGGAGGCGGATTGCGTTCTGGAAGGCGTCACCGGCTCCGGAATCGACCTCACTCGTGAGGTTCCGATTCGGGTGACCCTGTCGCAGCGTGCCCGCGACCGACACACAGTTGCCATCCTGCTGCACCACATCGCCGTCGACGGACCGTCCCTGCGGCCGCTGCTGCGCGACCTTGCCGTCGCCTACTCCGCGCGCACCGCCGGCCGCGTTCCCGACTGGGCGCCGCTGCCCGTGGAGTACTCGAGCTACGTGCTGTGGCAGCGAGAAGTACTCGGAGACGCGGAAGACCCCGACAGCCTCGCCGCCCGTCAACTGGGCTATTGGGCAGAGGCATTGGACGAGGTCCCGGCGGTGTTGCCGTTGCCGCTGGACCGACCGCGACCCGCCGGCGCGCTCACGCTGGGACACACAACGTTCGCTGTGGGCGCCGAACAGCACCGTGCGCTGGTCCGGTTGGCGCGCGAGCACGGCGTGACCCCGTTCATGGTGCTGCACGCAGCGGTCGCCGTCCTGCTGCGTGCCCTCACCGGCACCGACGACGTCGTCGTCGGCACTTCCACTGGTGGTCGCGCGGATCCGGCACTCGACGATCTGGTTGGCATGTTCGTCGGCACCCTGGCGCTGCGCACCCCGATCGACCCCGCCGCGAGCTTCGCGGATCTCCTCGAGACGGTGCGGGCAGCGGACCTCGGGGCGTTCGAGCATGCCGACGTGCCCTTCGAGCAGGTCGTGCGACAGCAGGGCACGGAATCCGGCCAGCTCGAACACCCGCTGTTCCAGGTGATGTTGGCGTACGAGAACTTCGGTGCAGCCGAGGTGGCACTGCCGGGTCTGGCAGCCCGGGTACGGGACGTCCAGACCCACGCTCGACCGTTCGACCTGGACCTGACCGTACGCGAGCGACGCTCGGACGACGGCACCCCCGACGGACTGCACGCGGACGTGAATTTCCCGGGCGAACTCTTCGATACCGAGACGATCGACCGGTGGATGGCGTTGCTCCAGCGAGTACTCCTCGCCGCAACATCGGATCCGTCGGTGACTGTCGGGAATCTGGACCTACTCGATCCGGACGAGTGCGCCGCACTGGTACCGCGCGTCGGGCCGATCGCCATACCGTCCGCGCCTCTGCCCGAACTCTTTGACGGTATGCACGACGGGGTGGCCGTGCGGTGCGCCGGCGTCGAGGTCACCTACCGCGAGTTGGATGCCCGGGCCAACAGGTTGGCCCGGCGGCTGATCGCGCGCGGGATCGGGCCCGAGGATCTGGTGGCCCTGATGCTGCCGCGGTCCATCGAGTCGATCGTCTCCGTATGGGCCGTCACGCGCAGCGGCGCCGCATTCCTTCCCGTGGACCCGGAATATCCGCCGGAGCGGATCGCATACATGCTCCACGACTCCGGTGCCACGGTGGCACTTGCCGCCGACGCGTCGCACGTGCCCGACGGTATCGTGTGGATCGACGTCGCCGACGGCCCGGGTGACGCGGCCGCGGTGACCGACGGTGACCGCGTGCGGCCGCTGCGGGTCGACCATCCGGCCTACGTGCTCTACACCTCCGGCTCCACCGGAATGCCCAAGGGCGTGGTGGTTACTCACCGCGGGCTGGCCCCGCTCGCCGACGCGAACGCGACGCTGGGACTCCTCGATTCGGAGGCGTGCGTGGCGCACGTCGCGTCGCCGTCGTTCGACCTCTCCATCAACGAGATGCTGCTAGCGTTCACCGCCGGCGCCACCCTGGTGATCGTGCCGCCCGGGGTGCTCGCCGGCGACGAACTGGCCGGTGTGCTGCGCCGCGAACGCGTCACCCACGTGATGGTGACACCGAGTGTGCTGGCGTCACTGGAGCCGTCGTCGGTACCGGACCTGCGGATGATCGACCTGGCCGGCGAAGACCTGCCGTGGGAACTCGCTCAGCGATGGACCCCCGGACGCATCGTCGTCAACGGGTACGGGCCGACCGAAACCACCATCGTCAATTTCATGAGCGCACCCCTCACCCCGGGCGGTCCGCTGACCATCGGCGGCCCCATCGAGGGAACCGAAGTGCTGGTACTGGATTCGCGGCTGCGCCCGGTTCCGGTCGGTGTGACCGGTGAGGTGTACCTGGCGGGGGAGAGCCTCGGACGGGGCTACCACGACAGGCCGGGGCTGACGGCGGAACGGTTCATCGCGTACCCGTCCGGCAACGGCACTCGGATGTACCGATCCGGCGACCTGGCCCGGTGGACGCCGTCGCACGAACTGGTGATCGTGGGGCGCGCCGACAATCAGGTGAAGATCCGCGGTTTCCGGGTGGAGCTCGGCGAGGTCGATGCCGCACTGCGCGCGGCACCGGGCGTCGAGAGCGCGGTGACGCTGGTGCACGGCACCACCCTGGCGTCGTACGTGACCGGATCGGTGGAACCGGCTGCAGTGCAAGCATTCACGGCCGACAAGCTGCCCCACTACATGGTGCCCGGTTCGGTGACGGTCCTGGACGCGATGCCGCTGACCGCCAACGGCAAGGTGGATCGGGCCGCGCTGCCCGACCCCGGATCGACCGTGGTGCGGTCACGGAAGCCGCGCGGCGCCACCGAAGAGGTCGTGGCCCGGGTGATCGCGGACGTGCTCGGCCTGCCGTTCATCGATGCCGAGACGGATTTCTTCGCGGCCGGCGCCAGTTCCCTGACCGCCACCACCCTGGCGTCGCGGGTCGGGTATGCGCTCGACCGGCAGGTGAGTGTGCGCGACGTCTTCGAGGCTCCCACCGTGGCGGCGTTGACATCCAGGCTGCTCCGCAGCCCGTGCGTGCGCGAGGAGTCTCTGCACTCGTCGACCACGCACGGGCGCGAAGCGCCTCTCGCACCGGCGCAGGACCGGTTGTGGCTGCTCGACCGGATGACCCCCGGCTCCGCCGACTACGTCGTCCCGTTCGCGGTGGACCTGAGCGGCGCCGTCGACGTGGACGCGCTGGCCGCGGCCGTGCGGGACGTGGTGGACCGCCACGAGCCGCTGCGTACGGTGTTCCGGGAGACCGGGACCGAGACCGGAGCGGTGCAACGGGTATCTGAGGTGGCATTCGATCTGAGCCCGGTTCCGGTCGACGAGCACGGACTCGGCGAGGCGATCGCCGCACTGACAGCCGAGGGGTTCGACCTCACACGGGATACGCCGATTCGCGTCCGGCTCTTCGACCGCGGGACCCACGGCTACACCGTGGTCGCCGCCGCCCATCACATCGTCTTCGACGGACTCTCGGTGGCTCCGCTCACCCGCGACCTGATGGCCGCGTACCGCGCGCGCCGGGAGGGCAACGCCCCCGGTTGGGACGCCCTACCGGTCCGGTACGGCGACTACGCCCGATGGCACCGGGGGATCGTGGAGGAGGGCGCTGACCGAGACCTCGCGTTCTGGAAGAGCACCCTCGACGGACTGCCGGAGCGGCTGCCGCTACCCACCGACCGGCCGCGCCCGGCGACGGCGACCACCCCGGATCACGTCCCGTTCACGGTGGACGCGAGTACCCACCGTGCCGTGGAGGAACTGGCCAGACGATGCAGCGCTACCCCGTTCATGGTGGTGCACAGTGCCCTGGCCGCCACCCTGGCCGTCCTCAGCGGAGCCGACGACATCGCCGTCGGCACGCCGGTGTCCGGTCGCGGAGATCCCGTCCTGGACGATCTGGTGGGCATGTTCGTCGGCACCGTCGTTCTGCGTACCCGGGTGGATCCGAGGATCCCGTTCGCCGACCTGGTCTCCTCCACCCGCGTCGCGGATCTGGCGGCATTCGCGCACAGCGAGCAACCGTTCGACCGGGTCGTCGACGCCGTCGCGCCGACTCGCTCCGCCACGCATCACCCGCTGTTCCAGGTGATGCTCGCCTACCAGAACTTCACCGAAGCCGAGATTCGATTCGACGACGTCACCGTACGCAGTCGCGACACCCCGAGCAGCGTCAGCCGCTACGACCTGGAGATCGAGATTCGGGAACGGCACGCCGAGGACGGCGCCGCAGCCGGACTCGACGGCGTGATCGCCTATCCGACCGAACTGTTCGACCGTGTCACCATCGTCCGGTGGTCGCGACTGCTGCAGCGGTTGCTTCAGTCGGCAGTAGCGGACCCGTCGGTGGCCGTCGGCGATCTCGACGTGCTCGAGCCGTCCGAGGATGCTGACCTGGTCCCCGCGCGCGGGGAGGTGGCACTCTCGCCGATCACCCTTCCTGAGCTTCTCCGTGGCAACTCCACACACGTTGCGGTGCGGTGCGGCGAGGACGAGCTGACCTATCGTGAGCTGAACGAGCGAGCGAACCGGCTGGCGCGCAAGCTGATCGGACTGGGCATCGGACCCGAGGACGCGGTGGCGCTGATGCTGCCGCGCTCGATCGACTCGGTGACCGCGGTGTGGGCCGTTGCCCGTAGCGGTGCCGCGTCGCTGCCGATCGACCTGGACCATCCGGCCGAACGCACCGCCCGCATCCTCACCGCCGCTGGAGTGCGCGTCGCGATCGCACACGACGCCGAGCTCGTTCCCGACGGCCTCGTGTGGATCGATGCGCGCGAGAGGCAGGGGGATTCGGCACCGATCGGCGACGGCGAGCGCGTCCTGCCGCTCTCGGCGGATCACCCCGCGTACGTGGTCTTCACGTCCGGGTCGACAGGCGAACCCAAGGGCGTCGTGGTAACTCACCGCGGCTTCGCGAACCACGCCGCCGAGGTCCGTGCCCGCTACCGAGTGGGGCCCGACTCCCGCGTCCTGCACTTCGCGGCCCCCAGCTTCGACGGCGCCTTCCACGAAATTCTGGTGGCCGCTATCGGCGGCGCCACCCTGGTGATCGCCCCACCGGGCGTGGTGGGCGGAGACGAGTTGAGGGACCTGCTCCTCCGCGAACGCGTCACCCACTGGACCACCACCCCCTCGGTTCCCGCGCTGATGGACCCGAAAGGCCTGGACTCGCTCGAGTTCCTGGCCGTGGTGGGGGAGGCGTGCCCGCCGGAAGTGTTGGAGCGATGGGCCTGGAACCGGACTGTCGTGGACCTGTACGGACCCACCGAACACACCGTGTGGGCCACCGGAAGCAGCGAGTTGCAGTCCGGCGACCCGATCACCATCGGCCGTCCGATCCGCGGTGCGTCCGCGGTGGTGCTCGACGCCCGGCTTCGGCCGGTGCCGGTGGGTGTCATCGGTGAGCTGTACCTGTCGGGTCCGGCGCTGGCCCGCGGCTACCTCGGTGCGCCCGATATGACGGCGGAACGATTCGTCGCGAACCCGTACGGATACGGTCGTATGTATCGGTCCGGCGACCTGGTGCGCTGGACCGCAGACCACACCCTCGAGTTCGTCGGTCGCGCCGACAGCCAACTCAAGATCCGTGGATTCCGTGTGGAACTCGGCGAGATCGACGCGGTGCTGTGGTCGGCGCCCGGAGTCGACACCGCCGTCACCGTGCTGCACGACAACGTCCTCGCCGCGTACGTCCACGGCACCGTCGAGCTCGACCCCGCAGCATTGCGGGGGTACGTGGCGGAGCGTCTGCCGCACTACATGGTGCCCGCGACTGTGACCGTGCTGGACGCCGTGCCGCTCACGGTGAACGGCAAGGTGAACCGTCACGCCCTGCCCGCACCCGAACTTCCGGCGGCGACCCGGCCCCCGCGGACCCCCGTCGAGCAAACTGTCGCGGACGCAGTGGCAGCTGTCCTCGGGATCCCCGACATCAGCGCCGACGCGGATTTCTTTGCTCTCGGCGGAAATTCGCTGTCAGCGACCCGGGTTGTCTCGCACCTGTCAGCGATGTCCGGACTGCGTATCGGTGTGCGTGACCTGTTCGACCGCCCCACCGTTGCCGCGCTCGCCGCCCTGATCGAGGAGGGCGGTGACCAGCGTCCACCGCTCGTCGCCGAGCACGCCGACCAGCCGGCGCCGCTCGCCTACGCGCAGCAACGGCTGTGGTTGCTCAACCGGGTCGACCCCCAGTCTCCCGCCTACAACGTGCCGTTCGCCGTCGACCTCGACGGTGACCTGGACGTCACTGCATTGACTGCCGCCCTGCACGACGTGGTCTCCCGCCACACCGTGCTGCGCACCGTCTTCCCCGACACCGAGACCGGACCCGTCCAGAAGGTCGTGCCCGCCGCCGTCGACCTCACGCCCACCGGGCACGAGACCGCCTTCGCCGTCCGCGGATTCGATCTCACCACCGAGCCACCGCTGCGCGCCGCTCTGTTCGAGGTCGCGCCGTACCGCCACACCCTCGCAGTGGTGCTGCACCACATCGCCGTCGACGGCCTGTCATTCGGGCCGCTGATCCGGGACGTGGCTATCGCCTATCACGCGAGGACATCCGGCCGTGTTCCCGACTGGGCACCGCTTCCCGTCGCCTACACCGACTACGCCCGGTGGCAGCGCAGCCTCCTCGGCGACGCCGCCGACCCTGACAGTCGTATGCGACGCGAACTCGACTACTGGACATCCGCACTCGCCGGACTGCCCACCCTGCTGCCGCTGCCCACCGACCGGCCACGACCCGGCACCGATCGGCTGACCGCCCGGCACCTCCCGTTCTCGGTTCCCGCCGAGTTGCACCGACGCCTGGAAACAGTGGCTCGGCAGCAGAACGCGACGCCCTTCATGGTGCTGCACGCCGCACTCGCCGTCCTGCTGTCCAAGCTGACCGGTGCCGACGACCTCGCCATCGGCACACCCACGTCGGGGCGCATCGACCCGGCGCTCGACGACGTGGTCGGCATGTTCGTCGGCACCGTGGCCCTGCGCAGCCGGATCGACCCACGTGCTGGGTTCGACGCCCTACTCGCCGCCGTTCGCGAAACCGACCTCGCCGCGTTCGCCCATTCCGAGGTGCCGTTCGACCTGGTCGTGGATGCGGTCGCGCCTACCCGCTCGGTCGGGCATCACCCGTTGTTCCAGGTGATGCTGGCGTACGACAACTTCGGGTCTCTTCCGGCTGCGACGATGTCGGGGCTGGATGTGCGCGGCCGTGACCTGGGCACCGGCACCAGCCGGTTCGACCTCGAGGTATCGATAAGAGAACAGCGCGGCGAAGATGGTGAACCGGTCGGTCTCGACGGCGTATTCGTCTATCCGGCAGAGCTGTTCGATTCCGAGACGGTCGAGGGGTGGGCGGAGCGTCTGCTGCGGGTGCTGCGGGCGATAGCTACCGATGTGCAGGTGCCCGTGGGGTCGATCGACGTCCTCAGCGAGTCCGAACGCAACGCGAGTGTTTCGGGTGTCGACGGCGCGCTATGGGAAGCGTCATCGTTGGCAGAACTGTTCGAGCACCGCGCCGCCGAGAATCCCGACGCGGCGGCGATCACGTTCGGTGACACCACGGTGACCTACGGCGACCTGGATCACCGCTCAGCGGAGATGGCCGAGGGCCTACGGGCAACCGGCGTGGGAGCCGAAGACCTGGTTGCCCTCGTGCTGCCTCGCTCGGTCGATCTGGTGGTGGCGATGCTCGCGGTGATCCGCGCCGGTGCCGCATACCTGCCCATCGACGTCGACTACCCCGCCGAACGCATCCGCTACCTGCTCGACGACGCTGCGCCGGCGGTTGTGATCTCCGAGATGCCGCAGGTGAGTGGCACGGTGTCCACGCGTGCGCCTCGCCGCTCACCTGGGGGAGCGGCGTACGTGATCTACACGTCGGGCTCCACCGGGCAGCCGAAGGGCGTGACGGTCACCCACGCCAACGTACTGTCGCTGCTCGCGAACACACGCGAGGACTTCGGCTTCGGCCCGGGCGACGTGTGGACGATGTTCCACTCACACACCTTCGACTTCTCGGTCTGGGAGATGTGGGGCGCCCTCACCACCGGCGGACGACTCGTACTGGTCGACCACTACCTCGCCCGCTCACCCCACGAATTCGCCGATCTGCTGGTACGCGAAGGCGTCACCGTCCTCAACCAGACGCCGTCCGCCTTCGGGCAACTCGTCGAGCACCTCGACAGCTCCTCGCTCCGGCTGCTGATTTTCGGCGGTGAGGCACTCGACCACACGCTCGTGGCATCATGGCTCGGCCACCACCCGAACGTGCGCGCGGTCAACATGTTCGGCATCACCGAGACCACCGTGCACGTCACACGACACGACCTGAAGTCGGGAGATGAGCGCCGGTCGGTGGGCAGGGCGCTGCCGGGACTGCGGACCTACGTTCTGGATGCGTCGCTGCATCCCGTGCCCCCGGGGACGGTCGGCGAACTGTACGTCTCCGGCGCACAGGTCGCGCGCGGCTACATGGGACGCCCCGCGCTCACCGCGGAACGGTTCGTCGCCGACCCCTTCACCCCCGGCACCCGCATGTACCGGACGGGAGATCTCGCCCGATACCGCTCGAACGGTGAACTCGACCACCTGGGCCGCGCCGACACCCAGGTGGCGGTGCGCGGCTACCGCATCGAGCCCGGAGAGATCGAGGCGACACTTCTGCGGCGCCCCGACGTCGAGCACGCCGCAGTGATGCTGCGGGGCAGCGCCGTCGGCGACCAGCTGGTGGCCTACGTGGTGAGCGCAACGGACCCGCGCACACTCCTCGGCTACCTGCGGTCTGTGTTACCCGGGTACCTCGTACCGGGCGCGGTGGTGCCCGTCCCGACCTTCCCGCTGACCCCCAACGGGAAATTGGACCGGCACACGCTGCCCGAACCGACCGTCCTCGCTGCAGACTCCCATGCACCCCACGGGCCGATCGAGGAAGTGGTCGCAGGTGTATTCGCCGAGCTTCTCGGCGGCATCGAGGTCGGCGCCCGGCAGAGCTTCTTCGACCTGGGCGGCAACTCGTTGATCGCCACCCGGGTGGCCGCCCGGCTCAGCGCCGTCTTCGACACGGACGTGACGGTCCGCGACCTCTTCGAGGTACCCACCGTCGCCGAACTGGCGACGCGGGTGGAGGAGCGGGCCGGGGACGGCCGCCGCCGACCGCCGCTGGTGCCAGCCTCCCTCGGTGAGCAGCTTCCGCTCTCGCCGGCGCAGGAACGGATGTGGATCCTCAACCAGTTCGACACGGGCGCAGCTGGATACAACATTCCGCTCATCGTCCGACTCGACGGCGACCTCGACGTGGAGGCGCTGGCCGCGGCGGCCCGCGACGTCGTGCAACGTCACCGCACCCTGCGCACCGTGTACCCACGGACCGCCGACGGTGTGCGGCAGGTGGTGCTCGACGCCCACGAGATCCCGCTGGACCTCACTGCGATCGCCATTCCCGACGACGCCGTCGACGCCCACGTCCGGGCACTCACCGGTGACGGTTTCGACGTGGCCGCAGAACCGCCGCTGCGGGCGCGCCTCTACCGGACCGCCGCAACCACCCACGTGCTCACCCTGGTGGTCCACCACATCGCCGCCGACGCATGGTCGCTGACCCCGCTGATCAGGGACACCCTGGAGGCGTATCAGGCCCGGCTGAGTGGCGTCGGACCCCAATGGTCCTCGCTGCCCGTGCAATACAGCGACTACAGCATCTGGCAGCGTCGGATGCTGGCCGAGGACAGCGCGAACCTCGAGAACGCACTGTCGAACTACTGGTCGACTGCCCTGGCGGGGCTGCCCGAACAGGTGACGCTCCCGCCCGACCGTGCCCGCCCCGCCATCCCGTCGGGGGAGGGCGCCGCCCACTCGGTGGTGGTGGACGCCGCGCTGCACGAATCACTGACCGCGCTGGCGCGCACCTACCGGGCTACGACGTTCATGGTGTTGCACGCCGCACTCGCGGCGCTGCTGTCTCGGTACAGCGGCAGCCCGGATGTGCCCATCGGCACCGCCGTAGCCGGCCGCACCGACCCGCAACTCGACGACGTAGTCGGCATGTTCGCCAGCACCCTGGTGTTGCGGGCAACCGTCGACCCGACCGCCAGCTTCGCCGAACTGCTCGCCCAGGTACACGAACGTGACATCGCGGCCTACACCCACGCCGACATGCCGTTCGAGACGCTGGTGGAGTTGCTCAACCCGCCGCGATCGGCATCGCAGCACCCGCTGTTCCAGGTGGCACTGTCGATGCAGCGACACCGCCCCGGACACCTCAGCCTGCCCGGGCTGACCGTGACCCCGGTGATCCCCGACGTCGAGCACGCGAACTTCGATCTGCAGCTCACCGTCGCCGAGTCCGGCCCCGGTGAGCCGATGGCACTCCACTTCGGCTACAACGCGGAACTCTACGACCACGCCACCGTCGTCGAGTTCGCAGCGCAGCTGGTGCGGTTTCTCGAGGCTGTCACAGCCGACCCCGACAGCTCCGTGGGCGATGTGGACCTGCTGAGCGCGCGCGAGCGTTCCGTCCTGGTTCCCGCAACCGGACCCCGCACACCGGGTGCGCTGACGTTGCGGGGCATGATCACTCGCGGCGCCCAGGTGGCGCCGAATGCCGTGGCGGTCCGCGACTCCGGCACGCAACTGACGTACCGGGAACTCGACGCCCGCTCCGACGTCATCGCGCGCGAACTGCTCGAATCGGGTGTGCGGCCGGGTGAGGCCGTCGTCTGGTCGGCGCCTCGTTCGACCGAGTCGGTGGCGAGGTTGTGGGCGATCGCGAAAGCAGGCGCAGCGCCCGTCCTGATAGACCCGGCTCTGCCCGCAGCGCGGGTGGCCGTGATGAGGGGTATCGCCGACAGCCTGCCGCGGGCGACCGGCACGGCGTATGTGGTGTTCACGTCCGGCACCACCGGCACACCCAAAGCCGTGGTGGTGACAGACTCCGGCCTAGGCGCGCTGGACGCGGACGTCGCGTCGCGCTTCGGCGCCGCACCGGGATCGCGCGTGCTGCACCGCGCCGCCGCCGGGTTCGACATGACCCTGCTCGAGGTACTGATCGCAGGGGCATCCGGGGCCACACTCGTGATTGCCTCCGACACCGAGTTCGCCGGCCCCGCACTGGGTGAGCTGCTTCGCCGCGAACGGATCACCCACGCCTGTGTCACCCCCACCGTTCTCGCGACCGTCGGCGACTTCGCACTGCCCGACCTGGAAGTACTGATGGTGGGCGGCGAGCGGCTCGGAGCCGAACTGGTCGACCGTTGGGCCCCTGAACGCCGGCTGATCAACGGCTACGGCCCCGCCGAGTCGACGATGTACACCATCGCGACTCGTCCGCTGTCGTCCGGAGCGCCGGTGACCATCGGCACACCCATCCCGGGCGTTGCCGCCCTCGTGCTCGACGAGCGGCTACGCCCCGTGCCGGTGGGCGTGCCCGGCGAGCTGTACCTGTCGGGCGGTGCGCTGGCCCGCGGCTACGCCGGACAACCCGGGCTGACGGCGGAACGCTTCGTCGCCGGCCCGGACGGCACACGCTTGTACCGCACAGGTGACCTGGTGCGCTGGCGAGGCGGTGACGAACTGGAGTACATGGGCCGCAACGACAGCCAAGTCAAGATCCGAGGAGTCCGCGTCGAACCGGGTGAGATCGACGCCGCCATCGCCCGCGTCGCCGACGTCGACTTCGCGGCCACGATCGTCCGCCCCACACCCACCGGCTCCGACTCACTCGTCTCGTACGTGTTGCCGCGGCACACAGGCTTCGACGCGGACGGACTACGGCGTCGCCTGGCCGAACTGCTGCCGTCGTACCTGGTACCGACGGCCGTCGTGGTGCTCGATTCGCCGCCGCAGACGATCAACGGCAAGCTCGATCTGCGATCCCTGCCCACGCCCGAACTCGCTGCGGGCGAACACGAACCGCCCGCCACGGATACCGAACGTGCCGTGGCCGCGGTCTTCGCCGAGGTCCTCGAACTGCCCGAGGCCGGTCGCGGAGCGCACTTCTTCGATGCGGGCGGCAACTCGCTGCTGGCCACACAGCTGACAGCCCGGCTTTCCGAGGTGATGGGCCACCCGGTCCCGTTGCGCAGCCTCTTTACGCACCCCACGATCGCGGAACTTGCCACCGTACTCGATGGTGCCGTCCGCGAACCGGACCTGCGGCCCGCGCTCGTCTCGCAATCGCGTCCGGATCGAATTCCATTGTCGCGCAGTCAGTACCGGATGTTGGTGCTCAACCGCCGCGACCCGTCGTCCGCGGCCTACAACCAGCCCGCGACACTCCGCCTGGACGGGCCACTCGACGTGCTCGCGTTGTCGGCGGCGCTCACGGACGTCGTTGCCCGCCACGAAGTACTGCGCACCCAGTACCCCGCCGCGGCGGGGGAACTGCCCCACCAGCAGATCCTCCCGGCCGGCGAGCTGGACCTCACGCCCCAGGACACGCACCCGGAGTCGGTGGAATCCGTGGTGGCCGCATTCGCGTCCGAGGGGTTCGACCTCACCTGCGAAATGCCCCTGCGGGTCCGGTTGCTGCAGATCGGTCCCGATTCGCACGTGTTGGCCGTGGTGCTCCACCACATCGCCGCCGACGGCTGGTCGCTCACCCCTCTGGTGACCGACGTACTCACCGCCTACGACGCTCGTCGCGCCGGAGACACACCCGACTGGGCGCCGTTGTCCATACACTTCGCCGACTACGCGCTCTGGGAGCAGGAACTGCTCCGCAGCGAGTACTCGGCGCGCGGTGTCGAGCACTGGCGGCGCGCGCTCGACGGTGCCGAGTCGGGTGCCGCACTCATCCCGGATAGGCGACCGAGCATCGATGTATCGGACGGCGCCGCCGGGGTGGTGAGCTTCCGGATCCCCGGCGCGGTCCAGCGAGCGGTGCACCGGTTGGCTCACGACCACCGCGCCACGCCGTTCATGGTGCTGCACGCGGCACTGTCGGTGCTGCTGTCGCGGCTCGGTGCGCAGCGCGACGTCACCGTTGCCACCGCGGTGGCCGGCCGGGGCGACCGTACCCTCGACCCGCTGGTCGGAATGTTCGTCAACACTCTCGCTCTGCGGGCGCAGGTCCAGCCGGACATGCCGTTCGCAGGACTGCTGGCCCAGGTGCGCGACTTCGACGTGGATGCGTTCGAGCACGCCGACGTGCCCTTCGAATCGATCGCCGACCTGCTCGGGGGACGCACACCGCAGGTCGCACTTGCAGTGGAGAACCTCGACCTTCCTGCCGTCGACGTGGCCGGCCTTCGCGTAGAAGTCCGGGAAGTCGACACCCGCACAGCGAAATTCGACCTCCACGTGACGGTCCGCGAACACTGGGACGGCGAGAAACCCGGCGGTATGGACGGGGCCGTCGCCTACGCCGCCGACCTGTTCGACCGCGGTACCGCAGCCTCACTGGCGACCCTCCTGGGCCAGGTGCTGGACGCTGTCACACTCGATCCGCAAGTGATGGTGGGGGAGATCGCCCTGGCTCCGGCACCTCCGCTCACCGGTGGGCCCGCCGACGACATCCGCACCCTCACCGACATCCTCCTGTCCACCGCTGCCGTGCACCCCGACCGTCCGGCTCTCACCGACGGCACCCGGACACTCACCTACCGCGAACTGGCCGCGGCGTCGGAACTCCGGGCCGGTCAGCTTCGCGCCGAGGGCGCCGGACCCGGAACGGTCGTGGAAATCTGCATGCCGCGCTCGATCGACTTCGTGATCGAACTCTGGGCCGTGACCCGGACCGGGGCCACCTTCCTGCCGCTCGACCCGACCCACCCCGGCGAACGCCGGGACGCGATGGTGACGCAGGCGCAGGGGTCGGCGCAACCGTCGGTGGCGTACATCATCTACACGTCCGGATCGACCGGCACCCCGAAGGGCGTGGCCGTCACCCACCGCGGACTGGGTTCCCTCGCCGACGAGGCCGTCCGCAGGTACCGAGTGCACCCCGAGGCGCGGGTACTGCACGGCTACAACCCCACCTTCGACGCAGCGCTGCTCGAGATGCTGCTGGCCTTCCGGTCGGGTGCCTGCCTCGTGGTCGCACCCCCTGACGTCTACGGCGGCGCCGAGCTGCAACATCTGCTCACCGCTCAGGGCGTGACGCATTACCTCTCCACACCCTCCGTCTTGGCGACCCTCGAACCGCGGGAACTGGACGCCCTCCAGGTCGTCGCCGTGGGCGGCGAGCCTTTGAGCCTGGAACAGGCCGCAGCGTGGAGCGAGGGGCGGCTGATGCTGAACGCCTACGGGCCCACCGAGTCCACAGTGGTGGCCACCCTGGCAGAGGTGGGCGCCGACGTCACCATCGGCACACCCGTCCCCGGCACGACGGCGGCTGTCCTGGACGACCGGCTTCGTCCGGTACCGCTCGGGGGCGTCGGCGAACTGTACTTGGAGGGACTGGGACTGGCCCTCGGCTACGTCGCGGACCCAGCGCTGACGGCCGCGAACTTCGTTGCCGGACACGCCGGCATCCGCCGTTACCGCACCGGCGACGTGGTGCACCGCCGCGTCGACGGCACACTGTCGTACGTCGGACGCGCCGATCGTCAAGTGAAGGTGCGCGGCATGCGCATCGAGCCCGCCGAGGTGGAGGCCGCCCTGCTGGTGCAGCCCGGTGTCACCCAGGCAGTGGTGTTGCTGCACCACGGTCGGCTGGTCGCCTTCGTCACGGGGGCGGCTGTGGATCCCGAACCGCTCCGCGCGCAATTGATCAGACAACTCCCGGCACACCTGGTGCCGGAGAGCATCATGATTCGCGACAGCCTTCCGCTCACCTCCAACGGCAAACTCGACGTGCGGGCGCTGGAAGCGAGCGACGTCGAGATCGACACCGACTCGCCGGCGCCACTGCGGACCATGACCGGGGAACTGGTTGCAGGGGTGTTCGCTACAGTGCTCGGCGGCGTGAGCGTCGGTGCCCACAGCAACTTCTTCGACATCGGCGGCGACTCCCTGTCTGCGACCGCGGTGACAGGCCGGCTGTCGGCGGCATTCCGCGTGGACGTACCCGTCAGAACGCTGTTCGAACATCCCACCGCCGCCGGGATGGCCGGGTGGCTCGACGAGCGGCACACGGTCGCGACACGCATTCCACTGGCGCCACGGGACCCGGCCGCCCGGATTCCGCTGTCGCCGGCGCAGCAACGGATGTGGCTGCTGCACCGCGTCGATCCGAGCGCTTCGATGCACCATCTCGTGTTCGTGCATCGTCTCGGCGACGACATCGACCTGGGCGCACTGTGGCACGCACTCACCGACGTGGTGCAGCGGCATGCCGTGCTGCGCACAGTCTTTCCCATGGACGACAGCGGACCACACCAGGTGATCGTCCCCGTGAACATCGACCTGCGTCCCGTCCACGGCGCCGACGTGTCCGCCGAGGTCGCGGAATTCGTGCGGCGACCCTTTGACCTGGAGTCGGAAACCTCGCTACGCGTGCAACTGTGGGCCGAAGCCGACGGCGACCACGTGCTCGCCGCCGTCGTGCATCACATTGCGCTGGACGGTGGCTCCATGGAGCGGTTGGCCACCGACCTCGAAGCTGCCTACACCGCTCGCTGCGGAGGACGCGAACCACAATGGGAGCCGCTTCCCGTCGATTACGCGGATTACAGCGTGTGGCTGCGCGGGGTCCTCGGCGACCCCGCGGACCCCGACAGCGTCGCCCATGCCCAGCTCGACTACTGGACCAGGGTGCTCGACGGCGTCGACGCCCCGATCGCGTTGCCCACGGACCGTCCGCGGCCCGCCCAACCGAGCCACGAAGGCGCCACCGTCGAGTGGACCCTGGACGCCGAAGTGCGTCAACGGTTGTCCGACGTCGCCCGCAGTCAGGGCGCCACGGTGTTCATGGTGCTGCACGCGGCGCTTGCCGTTCTGCTGTCGCGCGAAGGTGGGCACCCGGACGTCGTGATAGGGACCGCCGTTGCCGGACGACCCGACCCGGCACTCGACGCGCTGGTGGGGATGTTCGTCGGCACCGTCGCCTTGCGCACCGAAGTGAACTCTGCTGCAACCTTTGCCGCGCTCCTCCAGCAGGTGCGTTCGGCTGACCTCGACGCGTTCGCCCACGCCGACGTGCCGTTCGACGACGTGGTCGCGCGCATGGCACCCCGCCGCTCTACCTCGTACAACCCGCTGTTCCAGGTGGTGCTCGCGTACCAGCACGCAGCGCAGCAGCCGGGCGGTCTGCCCGGAACCGAGGCGGTCGGAGCCACTACTGCCACCGCAGAATTCGACCTGGTGTGGGATTTCACGGAATCGTCGGGGGAGCTGACGCTGCGGCTGTTGTATGCCACGGACCTGTTCGACGACTCCACCGCCCGGGCGCTGGCACAGCGCTTCGATCGTATCCTCGGCGCAGCCCTGACCGATCCGTCCGCGGTGGTCGGCGACATCGACATCCTCGAGGCGGGCGAACGTGCGGCCCTCGTCAGTGGCCCCGCACGGAACTATCAGCCGAAGACCCTCGCCGAGATCTTCGAGACACAGGTCCGCGCCACCCCGCACGCCGTCGCCGTAGAGGACGACGGAGCGCAGTGGACATACGAAGAACTGGACGACGTGGCGGAGCGGTGGGCCCGGGCGCTCTCGGACCGTGGCGTCGAACCCGAGGATGTGGTCGCGGTCGCCACCGGTCGTGGCCGGCACTGGGTGGCCGCCGTGTGGGCTGTGGCGAAAGCAGGCGCGGTCTGGCTGTCGCTGGACCCGACGCATCCCACCGAGCGTCTGGAATGGATGCTCGCCAACTCCGGTGCCGTGGTGGGGCTGACCGTGCCCGAGCGCATCTCCGAGCTCCCGTCCACAATCCCTTGGATCCCACCCGTGAGTACTTATCAACCACCCGCGGTTAAGAAGTACTCACAGGTGGAGGGCGCCGCGTATGTGATCTACACATCCGGCACCACCGGAACGCCGAAGGGCGTCGTGGTGCCGCATCGCGGTCTGGTGAATGTGGTTGCCGCGCAGGCGCCGGTGCTCGACATCGACGGCGCCGTGCGGGTTCTCCAGCTGGCCTCCCCGACCTTCGACGCCTCACTGTTCGAAATGCTGTACGCGCTGTCATCCGGCGGCAGCCTGGTGATCGCCCCCGACTTCACTTATGCCGGCGATCAGTTGGCCGACGTGGTGCGCCGGGAGCGCATCACCCATCTCGTCGCGACGCCCACCGTGCTGGCCACTCTCGATGCCGACAGCCTGGGTGACGAAGGGCCCCGGACCGTGGTGTCGGTCGGCGAACGCCTACCGTCGGCATTGGCGACGACCTGGGCGTCGCGTCATCGGCTCTTCAATGCCTACGGTCCCACGGAATTCACAATCCTGGCGTCGGTCGCAGGACCGCTCACACCGGCCGGCGTCGATGACGGCGTCGACATCGGGGACGTGATCGACGCTGCCGCCGCCCTCGTGCTCGACTCCAGGCTGCATCCGGTGCCCGACGGCGTGACCGGTGAGCTCTACCTGTCCGGAAGCAGCGTCGCCCGTGGCTACCTCGGGCGGCGTGGTCTCACCGCAACGCAGTTCGTCCCCAACCCGTATGGGAAACCTGGAGACCGGATGTACCGCACCGGAGACCTGGTGCGCCGCAATGCACACGGTGCTCTGGACTATCTGGGACGCAATGACGCTCAGGTGCAGCTGCACGGCATCCGCGTCGAACCTGCCGAGGTGGACGTCGCATTGGCCCGGCACTCCGACGTCAGGTTCGTGATCACCACGCCGGTCGTGGCTCCCGGTGGACAGCTCGTCCTCGTCTCCTACGTGGTGATGGAGCCCGACTCCACGCTCACCGCCCGCACTGTGCGCGAATTCGCCCGCGCGGTTCTGCCCCGACATCTGGTGCCGTCCGCCGTCGTCGTGCTGGACAGCCTGCCGGTTCTACCGTCGGGCAAAGTCGACCGATCCGCGCTTCCCGAGCCGGAATTCGATTCGGACACGACAGGGACGACACCGCCGTCCGGATATCTGGAGACAGTGGTCGCCGACGTAATGGCCAATGTCATCGGAGTGGTTTTCATCGGCACGGATCAAGATTTCTTCGCGCTGGGCGGCACCTCCATGGGCGCGGTGGCGGCGGCCGATGAACTGCGCACGAGGCTGGGCCGGGACGTGCCCCTGCAATGGCTCTTCACCGACCCCACCGCCGCGCGACTCGCCAAGCGCATCGAATCCGGTACGTCGGCGTCCGACGATCCGTTCGCCGCTGTGGTGCGCCTCGGCGGAGAGGGCGACGGTCCGCCACTGTTCTGCATCCACCCTGCGGCGGGAATCGCGTGGTGTTACACGGGCCTCGCAGAGCATCTCCCCGGACGTGTGTTGTACGGAGTGCAGGCAACCGGTGACACGGACTTGCCCTCGTCAATCGCCGAGCTGGCCGCTCGCCACATCGACGCCATCCGCACGGTGCAGCCGACCGGCCCGTACCACCTGCTGGGCTGGTCGCTGGGCGGCACTGTGGCACAGGAGATGGCCGTGCAACTACACGAAGCGGGCCACGAAGTGGCCACCCTCGCGATGCTCGATACCCTGCTGCCGGAACACCGCGCGGCGCTCGTGAACCTCGGCGACAACCGGCCCGAGCTGGACCTTCCGGCCGAGCTCGGAGCAGCGGTGCCGGCCGATCGTGTGCGGTCGCTGGGCGAGCTCCTCATCCGTCTCGAGCAGATCGCGTCGACACATCAGCCCCGGCACTTCGGCGGCGACGCCGTGTTCTTCACGGCCGCATATGATCTCGATCATCATCCGGAACTCGTTCCGGACTGGCGGCGACACTTCGGCGGTGACGTCACCGAACACCGCATCGATGCTGTGCACGCAGACATGGTCGGGCGTGTACCGGTGGCTGTGATCGGCCGAAGACTGCGTGGATCGGGAGGCCACTCCGGACCGTGAAGCAGCTGCCGCCCCTGACCGCGGCCATCACTAAGATGCAGAGGTTCAGTCGGGTCGAAACGAAGTAGATGACAGCACGATCACGCAAGCCCCGAGCGTGAAGTCGATGGGAGACTCGATAATGGAAATACAAGACTACCTGCGGATACTGCAAGCACGATGGAAAATCATCGCCGTGACGACCGTAGTTGCTATTCTCGGCGCGCTGGGAGCATCACTGCTCACCACGCCGATGTACGAGGCGTCGACCCGCATGTTCGTGTCCACGTCGTCCGGGGCATCAGTCAACGAGATATACCAGGGCAATCTGTTCTCGCAGCAGCGAGTGACGTCGTATACCAAGCTGCTCACCGGTGAAAATCTTGCGCAGCGAACCATCGACAAGCTCGGCCTCGACATGACGGCGCCCGCACTCGCATCGCAAGTGAAGGCCAGCTCGGCGCCGGACACGGTGCTGATCGACGTCAAGGTGCAGGATCCGTCGCCGGAACGCGCCCGCGACATCGCCAATGCCCTATCCGACGAGTTCGTCGTCATGGCACGAGAATTGGAGACGCCCGAGCGAGGGGGCGCACCGGCGGCGCGCGTCGTCGTCGAGCAGCAGGCTCAGACCCCGTCGGTGGCGGTCTCCCCGAAGACCACGCGGAACCTGGCGCTGGGTGCGGCGGTGGGCTTGCTGCTCGGTCTCGCGCTGGCAGTCCTGCGTGATCGCCTCGACAACACCGTCAAGGATCGGCGCACCGTCGAGGAGCTGGCCGGGTCCGCACTGATCGGCACCATCCCGTTCGACAAGGAGCGGCAGACGCAGCAGGCCATCAACTTCGCCGAAGGCAACTCCTCGAGCGCCGAGTCCTACCGGGAGCTGCGCACCAACCTCCAGTTCCTCGAGGTCGACAACCCGCCGCGTGTCATCGTCGTCACCAGTTCGCTGCCCACCGAGGGCAAGACCACGACCGCCATCAACATCGCCCTCGTGCTGGCGGAGGGCGGTCAGAACGTGTGCCTGGTCGAGGGTGACCTCCGCAAGCCGCGGGTGTCGAAGTACCTCGGCGTCGTCGGTTCCGTCGGTCTCAGCAGTGTGCTGGCTGGCAAGGCCGATCTCGACGCCGTGCTCCAGCCGACGCAGTACTCGGGTCTCACGGTCCTGGCATCCGGACCGATCCCGCCGAACCCGAGTGAGCTCCTCGGAACGGAGACGGCCCGCCAGGTGCTGGCCGATCTGCGGGGGCGTTTCGACTACGTGATCGTCGACGCGTCACCGCTGCTGCCGGTCACCGACGCGACCGTCCTGACCGCGATGTCGGACGGCGCGCTGGTCATCGCACGGCACGCCGAGACCAAGCGGGATCAGCTGTCGAGGGCGGTGGGCAACTTGCACAGCGTGGGGGCAACCATCCTCGGAACGATCATCACGATGACACCGAGCCGCGGGCGGGGCGTCTACGAGTACAAGTACTACTACGAGACCGACAAGTCTCTGCCGCAGATGCAGCAGGCCGCCGCCGTGCAGCCGCCCGTGCAGCAGCAGCCCCCTCAGCACCAGGCACCCCAGCAGCCGGCACCTCAGCAGCCGGCCCCGTACGTTCGCGACGAGCACCCGCCGCACCAGTACGGTCCGAACGGGGGAGATCAGCAGGAAGTCCCCTCCTATCAGGGCGCCCCGGCCTACCAGGGCGACCAGAGTCAGCAGTGGTACGGCGGTCCCGACCACTACGGCAACGAGCAGCAGGCGGGCGCGCCGGTGCCCCCCGCACCGAGACGCACCCGCCGCTACCGCGACGACCAGGAAGCCTGGTCAGAGACGGACGCTCCGCGCGACCACACCCAGTAGATCGGCGATCTCGGACCCGATGGTGAGGAAGGTGTCCTCGTCCTGCCCCATCGGGTCCGGAACGTCTTCCGGGGTCTCGTCGGCCTTGTGTTTGGGACGTGCCGCAGCCAGGTCGGCCACCGACTTCGCATCCGCTGCTTCCGCGAGCCGCGCCGCCTCCCGGAGCGTGAACGTCTTCTTCAGCTGCTCCGGGGCCAGCGCCAGCACCTTCTCGCGCTGACGCTCGGTCATCGTCAACACCAGATCGGCATCCGCCGCCAGATCGGCGGTGAGCATCCGCGCGGTGAAATCGCTCGGATCACCGCCGAGCCCTTCGAGGACTTGCGCGGCCGTCGGTTCCATCGGGCGTCCGACCGCGGCGCGGGTACCTGCACTTTCGGCAGTCAGATCGGTGATCCCGAGCTCCTCGGCGTATGCCACTGCGAGGCGCTCAGCCGTTGGGGAGCGACAGACGTTTCCGGTGCAGACGAAGAGAACATGCATGGGCGAAGCATAGGGTCTCGCCCCGCACCGTTCGTACACGCACTGTTGGCTTCGAGCATCAGTCGGGTAAATATCGCGCTCACCTGCACTGGTTATCAAGGGTGCATGCGCTGCACCGTGTTTGGAACCGGATACCTGGGAGCCACCCACGCCGCCTGTATGGCGGAACTGGGTCACGACGTCCTGGGCGTCGACATCGATCCCGGAAAAGTGGCGAAGCTCTCCTCCGGGGAGGTCCCGTTCTACGAGCCCGGGCTGGGGGAGGTTCTGCGCCGGAACATCGACGCCGGCCGACTGCACTTCACCACGTCGTACAGCGAGGCCGCCGAGTTCGCCGACCTCCACTTTCTCGGTGTCGGCACCCCGCAGAAGAAGGGTGAGTACGCGGCGGACCTGCGGCACGTGCATTCGGTGATCGACACTCTCGCGCCGCTGCTCGATCGTCCCGCCGTCATCGTCGGCAAGTCGACAGTTCCCGTCGGGACGGCGGCGGATCTGGGTGCGCGGGCCCGGGCGCTCGCCCCGGCGGGGGACGCCGTGGAAGTGGCGTGGAATCCGGAGTTCCTGCGGGAGGGCTTCGCCGTCGAGGACACCCTGCACCCCGACCGGATGGTGCTGGGAGTGGACCGCCAGCGCCCCGGACGCGCGGAGACCGAGTTACGCGAGCTGTATGCCCGCCTGCTCGGCGAGGACATTCCGTTCCTGGTCACCGACCTCGCCACCGCGGAACTGGTGAAGGTCTCGGCCAACGCGTTCCTCGCCACCAAGATCTCCTTCATCAACGCCATCTCCGAGGTCTGCGAGGCCACCGGCGCCGACGTCACCCAACTCGCCGACGCCCTGGGCTACGACGCGCGGATCGGCCGGCGCTTCCTCAACGCCGGTCTCGGCTTCGGCGGCGGCTGCCTGCCCAAGGACATCCGCGCGTTCATGGCGCGGGCGGGCGAGCTGGGCGCGAACCAGGCACTGCACTTCCTCCGGGAGGTCGACAGCATCAACATGCGGCGTCGCACCCGGATGGTGGAGTTGGCGGCGCAGGTGTGCGGAGGTTCGCTGCTCGGCGCCAACGTCGCCGTGCTCGGCGCGGCGTTCAAGCCCGAATCCGACGACGTCCGTGATTCGCCGGCACTCAACGTCGCGGGAATGATGCAGTTGCACGGGGCAGTGGTCAGCGTCTACGACCCGAAAGCCCTGGACAACTCACGAAGGCTGTTCCCGACGCTGAACTACGCGACATCGGCGGTCGAGGCGTGCGACAACGCCGACGCCGTGCTTCTGCTCACCGAGTGGGCGGAGTTCGCGGCCCTGAAACCGGAGGATCTGAACGACGTGGTCCGGGCCCGGGTGATGGTCGACGGCCGCAACTGTCTCGACGCCGCGGACTGGCGCGCCGCCGGGTGGGTCTACCGGGGGCTGGGCAGGGGCTGACCTGCGACGCGCAGGTTGCGACCGGGTCACCGAACGGATCGGACCGCGCGGTTCGGTAACAGCTGCGAAAGATCGCCCGCCGCGATTGCCGGACCGGTAGCGTCAGCCTCAATCGCAACGGAGGGCTGGCGATGTCGAAGGCACGTCACGGATCCCGACTCGCACTCCTGGCTGCCGTTGCCTGTGTCTGTGCGCTCGGTGTCGCCCCCGCTCGGGCGGCGGAGGTCCCGACCCTGCCGGGGCCGGCGCAATCCGACGCCGGCGCGGCCATCTCGTACGCGAAGCAGCATCCACATTCCGCCCCTCCGGGTGTCAACGACTTCACCTGCCACCCCGACGCCTCCCACCCCCGTCCGGTCGTGCTCGTCCACGGCAGCGACGGCAGTGCCTACGCGAACTGGGCCGGGCTGAGCCCGAAACTGAAGGCCGCGGGCTACTGCCTGTTCGCCCTCAACTACGGGCAGAGACCGGGCACCGAACACTATGGGATGGAAACAATGGCCGAGGGGGCGCACGAACTCGACGGTTTCGTCGCCCAGGTGCTGTCTGCCACGGGCGCCTCGAAGGTCGACGTGATCGGGCACTCGCAGGGCGCGACGGTGGCCCGGTACTACATCAACAGGCTCGGCGGCGCGGCCCACGTGAGCCGGTGGATCGGTCTGGCGTCCCCGACCTACGGTGGGACGTTCTTCGGGATCGCGACGGCGGTGACGTCGGTCCCCGGGGGCAGCGAGTTGATAGTGGGGATCGGTTCGGAGGCCCTCGCCGAGCAGGTGCAGGGATCGCCGTTCCTCACCGCCCTCAACGCCGGCGGTGACACCGTTCCCGGCGTCGAATACACCACGATCGGGACGCGGTACGACGAGGTGATCCAGCCGTACACCAACGTCGCGCTGCACGACCCCGGCGCCACCAACATCCTCGTCCAGGACCTGTGCCCGATCGATCAGACCGGCCATTTCAACCTGCCCTACGATCCGTTCTCCCAGCAACTGGTTCTCAACACGCTCGATCCTGAACACACGATCGTGCCGCCCTGCAGGTTCGTGCCGCTGGGCACGGGCATCGCGGGAGTGATCATCGCGAGCAACTTCTGAGTTGCCTCTCGCCGAACGGTTGCTCGGTTGCCCCGTCGGACCGCTTCGCTAGACTGCGGGCCATGGAGTGGGGGGATTCCGGATCGAACCCGTGCACAGTCGAGTCAGGCGGCCCATGAGTTCGGTTCTAGGTGTGTCGGTCGGTGCGAGCGCTGTGCGCTTGGCGCGACCCGACTCCGTGAACCGTGACGACGCCGGGAGCAGGCACGTCCCCGATTTCCGGGCCCAGGTCGTCGCCGCAGGGTGGGACCTGCCGGAGGAACTTGCCGCCGAATCGATCGGCGTCGTCCTCGCCGGGGCGCCCGACGCCGGGCCGGTCCGCGCCACCGGGGTCGCCTACCGCGACGAAGCCCAGGCAGACGCCGTCCAGGCGGCGATGACCCGGCAGCAACTCGCCAACTACCAGCTCGTCACCGAAGCCTCGGCGGCGTTGAAGTTCCTCGACGTCTCGGGCGCCCTCGGTGACCATGCGACGCTCGTGTTCTACGACCTGGGCAGCTCCGGGCTCACCGTGAGCGTCGTCGACCGGGCGACGGGGGAGGTGGTGGAGACGGTCCGCACCGACGCGGTGAGCGGAGACGTCTTCGACCGGCTGATCCGCGACAACCAGTTGGAGAACAAGCGGATCGAGGAGCCCGGCGACGCGGCCGCCGGCCTCGCGCTCGACCTCCGCTGTCGTGAGGCGAAAGAGCGGCTCTCCACCGGCGGCGCCGTCGCGGTGCCCGGCGACGGCGGGCTGCTGTTGCTGTCCCGTGACGTCTTCGACGCGCTGATCGGTGTCACCGTCGAATCGTCGGCGCGCCTCGCCCGCGATGTGATCACGAAGTCGGGACGAACCCCCGATGCCGTGGTGCTCATCGGCGGCGGTGCACGCATCCCTCTGGTGCGGTCGGTGCTGCAGTCGTGGCTCGGGTTGCCGGTCGTCGTTCCTGATCACCCCGAACTCGTTGCGGCACAGGGTGCTGCGCTGCTTGCCCAGCAGGTGGTGCCGCCACCCGCCGAGGTCGCCAGGGTCCTCCCGCCGCCATACACGCCGCACTCCGCACCGGACGCAGTCGTATCCACCTACCAGGCGCCGAGCGCGACCGTCGCACGCACCGGTGCGCCGTCGAGTACTCCGTCCTGGCTGAGCGCCGCGGCGCCGCCGCCGAGTCAGCAGGTGGCCAAGCCCCAGATCCGGGGGGCCGCGCTGGCGGGCAGCGCGCTCGCCGTGGTGGCGGTGATCGGTCTCGGACTCGGGTACGGCAAGAACCTGTTGGCACGCACCGAGGGCTCGTCGCAGCCGGTGACCACACAACTCACCACCGAGTCGCCGGTCATGACCGAGGTGGCCACGCCGTCGCCGGCGACGCTCCCGCCGCCTCCGTCCGAGGCCGTCGAAGCGCCGATCCAGACGGCGTCGCAAATCCGGATTCCGGAGCCGGAGCCCGCCCCGCCGCCCCCACCGCCCGTGCCGGTGTTCCCCGGTCTGCCGCAGATCCAGCTGCCGCAGTTCCAACTGCCCGAACTTCCCAGGTTCCCCGGAACGTAGTCGCCGCCGATCTCCGGGCCTACGATGGGAATGGTTCCGGCGTAGAGAGGATGTGTGCAGTGACTGCAAATCCAGCGGAGTTCCACAGCACTCCCAACGTTCCCAGGCCTTCGGCGGCCGCGCCGGCAGAAACGCGCAGGCTCGTCGCATATTCCAAGCCGATCCTGAAGATGTTCCCGCCCACCAGCGAGCATGCGGCCAAAGTGACGATGCTGACCGTCTACGCGCTGATGGTCATCGCCATCATCTTCATCGTCCTGCGGGAGTTCGGCGTCTTCAGCTAGCGGTCGCCGCGCTACTTGGAATGGCGGCCACCCCGTGACGGCTTGACCGCGGGCGCGCTGCCGGAAGGACCCGCGCCGATCGGCCGCGCCAACATCACCGCGATCGCGGTGGTCAGCGGAACCGACAGTGCCAGGGCGATGCCACCGACCGCCGAACGCACGATCTCGATGGCCACGGCATCGCTGAGCAGCACGTCCTGGATCGACCGCCCCGCCACACTGAACAGCAACAGCAGCGGCAACGCCCCGCCGGCATATGCGAGGACCAGGGTGTAGACGGTGCTGGCGATGTGATCGCGTCCGACGCGCATCGCCGAACCGAAGATCTGACGCCGGGAGGCGTCGGGGTCCAGCGACGCCAGTTCGAACGCGGACGCCGCCTGCGTGATGGTGACATCGTTGAGCACACCCAGTGAGCCGATGATGAAGCCGGCGAGCAGGAGTCCGGTGATGCTGACGTGCTGTATGTACGTCTGGACGTTGGTGTTCTGTTCCTCGGAAAGCCCTGTCAGACGAGTCATCTCGATGGTGGCGTAGGAGAGGATCGCCGCCACCAGCATCGACGCGAGAGTGCCCAGCAACGCCGAACTCGTTCGCAGGGAGACACCGTGCGCGAGATACAGGACGGCATACAGGATCACGGCGCCGGAGACGAGGGCCACCGGGATCGCGGGTTGTCCGTCCAGCAGGGCCGGGAGCGTGAACAGAACGAGCACGCCGAACGAGACGACGATGCCGACGAGTGCCCGGAATCCGCGCCACCGCGCGACCGCGATCACGACGACGGCGAACGCGAGGGCAATGAGGGTGACGGGCAGGCCGCGCGCATAGTCCTCGAACGAATACTCCGTGGTGCCGTTCACGTCCGTCTGACGGGACAGCCGGATTTTCTCGCCCACCCGGAGGTCGGGCTGCCCGGGGCCGGGAATGATCTCGAGCAGCGTCTGGGTACCGGTGTTGGGACCGGACTCGATGTCGACGATGCTGCGCTGGCATTCGTACGCGCCGGCCGGCGGCGGCAACGGGGTGCCGGTGAAGACGCGCCCGGCCGACGGACTTCCACAGTCGCCGATGTTCTGCATCGTGACCGTGCCCGACTCCGTGACGACTGCACCGCCCTGGGCGCTCTGGAAGGGCTGTTCGACGTCGACGCTCGGCTTGCCGGGCCACAACGCGATGGCGCCGATGAGCACCGCGACGCCGATGGCGACGAGGAGTCCGACGACCACCTTGGCGGCCACAGGTCCCATCGGGGCCGGTCCCTCGCTGTGGCCGTGGCCGTGTCCGTGTCCGTGGAATTCGCTCATCGGCCGCGTCGCGTCGGCTGCTGGGGGGATTGTCTCGGCACGCACGACAGGGTAGTCGGACGGGGACCGGCGACGCTGCGACGGAAGTGGCGTGCGGTGCCAGTGTTGCCACGATGTCAGGCTCGTATTGCTCTCGTGTCGCTTATATGTCGCCGGTGTGATCCGTGAGTCTTTCGGCGCAAACCCGGTCCTTCAGGTCCGGAGAGCCGATCTGGTTATGTCGGACTGTGTGGCTAGTGTCTGGGTCATGGCGGGGAGGGTGGTGAAGCGGGCGTTCAAGTACCGTTTCTATCCGACTGCGGTGCAGGCGGAACAGCTTGCTCGGCCGTTCGGGTGCACCCGGTATGTCTACAACCGGGCGTTGGCCGAGCGCTCGCGTGCCTGGTTGCAGGAGCGGCGGCGGGTCACCTACGCGGACACCTCGAAGATGCTCACCGGATGGAAACGGGACACCGAGACCGAGTGGTTGTCGGAGCCGTCGAAGGGGCCGTTGCAGGAGGCGCTGCGGCAGTTGCAGGGCGCGTTCGACAGGTTCTGGCGCAAGCAGTCCCGCTACCCGCAATTCAAGAGGAAGGGCCGGTCGAAGGATTCGGCGACCTACTACTCGAACTGCTTCACCTACCGCGGCGGGCAGATCCGGTTGGCCAAGCAGTCCGAACCCCTGGACATTCGATGGTCGAGGCCGTTACCGGAGGGGGCCGTGCCGTCGCAGGTGACGGTGTCGCGCAACGCTCGCGGTCAGTACCACATCTCGATCCTCGTCGAGGACACGATCACCGAGCCCCCGTCGACGGATCGGGTGGTCGGGCTCGACGCCGGGATCACCAGCCTCTACACGCTCTCGACGGGGGAGAAGATCACCAACCCGCGTCATGAGCGCACGGACCGTGAGCGGCTGGCGAAGGCGCAGCGGGTGCTGGCCAAGAAGAAGAAGGGATCCCGTAACCGGGCCAAGGCCCGACTGAAGGTCGCGAAGATTCATGGCCGGATCGCCGATCGGCGTCGCGATTATCTGCACACACTCTCCACTCGGCTGGTGCGCGAAAATCAAGTGATCGCCATCGAGGATCTGAGTGTGCGGAACATGGTCAAGAATCGGTCGTTGTCTCGGGCGATCTCGGATGCGAGTTGGTCCGAGTTTCGGTCGATGCTCGAGTACAAGGCCGACTGGTACGGGCGGCGGGTGGTGGTGATCGACCGGTTCTTTCCGTCGTCGAAGGCCTGCTCGGTGTGTGGGGCGATCGCCTCGACGATGCCGCTGAACGTGCGGGAGTGGGCGTGCCGATGCGGCGCCGTCCATGATCGGGATGTGAACGCGGCGAAGAACATTTTGGCCGTCGGACTGACGGTGGCAGCCTGCGGAGATGGTGTGAGACCGCCCCGCACATAAAGTGTGGGGAGGCAACTGTCGGTGAAACAGGAACCTCGGGACGCGAGTCTTGAGGGGAATCTCGGTCGTTCACGGCCGAGAGGACGTCAATAGATATCGAAGCATGGCACGCAGCAGCTAATCTGCAGCGAACGCCGAACTCCACGCAGGGGTGGTCCGGAACTCCGAACGAGGGGTGTGTTCCGCGGACGCAGAGCCGCTGCGTGGAGAGATTTGCCGAGCTGGGTGGCGGGGTACAGGGGGGGTTGACCCCGCCACCAACCTGGCGCCCACAGGGGGGAGGGGCGACAGGTGCTCGAGGCACTCGAGGTGCCGGTAGCCAATCTACCGACACGGTAGGGGTATTCGTCAACCGGGTAGGTGAAATCGCCCACATGTCGTGACCTCGTACCCCGACGGCCTAGGATTATGGCCGTTCGGAGGTGTTCCAGTGCGAATCTCGCGGCAGTCGCGATCCAGCAACCATCTTCGCCGGATCGTGGCGGAGATGGCTATTCCCGTGCCCTGGAACAGGGATCAGCTCGTCGACGGCGTCGCGGCCCGGCGCGGGCGCCCGATTCACCTGGTCCCGGTCTCGCACGCCCTCGTCCAGGGCGGTCATTCCGGTCTCTGGCTCGCACGGGCCGAGGACGACGTGATCCTGTACGCAGCAGGGACGTCGGACGTGCACGCCACCCACATCATCTGCCACGAACTGGCACACATGGAGCTCGGCCACGACCGCGACACGATCGGGGACACCACCGTCGATTCGACGGCCTTGTCGGTCGCCGCGCCAACGGTCGACACGGCGCGCGTGGTCAAAATGCTCGGCCGGTCCAATTACTCGAACGACGAGGAATACGAGGCGGAACTTCTCGCCACCCTGATCATGGCGGGTCGTCGAGCGGGGACGAGCGACGACACCGTCGGTGACGCACGGGTGTCGCGGATGCTCGGAACGTTCTGACGCCGTGTACGAACCGCCCACCTATGTGAGCTGGCCGCTCCTGGCCGTCGTCTGGGGAACGACTCTCCTGCGCCTGGCTCTGGTCCGGTCGACTGTCGCCGAACGCCGGATGAACGCCGCCCTCGTCTTCGCATCCCTCTCCCTGGTCCTCCAGCGGTCACTGGCACAGATCTGGCTCGACCGCTGGTTCGGGTACGGGTTCGCGAACACCCTCAGTAACGTCTGCATCATCCTCACCGCGGCGTCGCTGATCAGCCTCTTCTCCGCGTGGGCACTCGGCCCGGCGCGCCTTCCCCGGATCCACGTCGTCTCGCTGTCGATGTGTGCCGTCGCGGGGGCAATCCTGATCGGCCTGAGCACGCCGGCGCGATCGCGGGGCGTCGCCATAGCCGACGAGGGCGGCTGGCCCTTCGCGGCGTACTGCATCACGTACGCGGTTCCGATCCTGTCCGTCGCCCTGCTCAACCTGTGGATCTCGCTGAAGGCCGTGCGCAGCGCAAAACCGGGACGCGAGCGCCGGGTGTTTCTCGCGGTCATCGCCCTGTCGTTGTTCGAGGTGTTCGACATGGGAGTCGTCGTGACGACCGGCGTGGTCAACGCGGTCAGCGAAGACAACGCCCTGACCGAATCGCACAGCGACTCGGGGGCGTTCATCCGCCTGCTCGTCGTGTCGGCGGGCGCGCTCATCTCGGTCGGACCGGTGGTACGGGCGCTCGGTCACCGGTGGCGGTCACGGCAAGTCACCCGGCGTCTGCAACCGATGTGGCGGACCCTGACCGGTGCGGTGCCCGAAGTGGTCCTGGAACTGCGACCGGCGGATCGCCGGGCACTGTCGGCCCGGAGCCGCCTCGACCGCATGAGCGTCGAGATCCGCGACGCGATCATGATCCTCGACCGACACGTGGTGTTCGAACTCGGCGGGCATTCCGGCACCGCACCGCCCGTGGTCACGGCGACGCGGCTGCACCTCGCGTGCCTGGCTCGCAGGGCCGGTCACCGGGCGCACGGCACGGGCGGGACGGCCCACCTGTTCACGACCGACGTCGGCGGCGAACCGTGGGAGCTGGCCCGGCTGGCCGATCACTGGCGGGACGCCGAGCATCTGGCGGCCGAACTGTGGGCGCGTCGCCTCCCTCAGTTCGGCGGCCCCGCGGACCGGTCGGCGCGCGTTCCCGCTCAGGTCTGACGAGGATCCAGCGCCGGACCGTGACTCTGCCGCAGATTCTCCAGAAGGGGAATCAGCGATTCCATTTCCGCGGTGGTCGGCTCCGCGGATGCGTCGAGCGATCGCATCGACAGGTGCCGGACACCGGCCTCACGGACCGCGATCTTGAAGCGGACCAGCGTGTCGTAGTCGTGGTAGCCGTCGGCGGCGAGGTACTGCTCGGGGGCGTGGAAGTGCTGTGCGACCGCCCGCAGGACGTCGGGCTCGGGCGCGTGGTGATCGTTCCTGCGCAGGGACTCGATCTCGGACGGCTCGACGGCACGGCCGAGTATCCGCGACACACTCGCGGCGACGGTGTCTTCGCCCGGTTCGGGACCGTCGAGGTCGTGGGCCAGCGAGAAGAGGCGGTTGACCCGCATGGACAGCGGCACGCCGTTCATGCGTTCACCTCCGCGTCTCCGCTGCGCTCGGGATCCTCGGTGGCCACGAGTTTCACCGCGTCCTCCCATCGACGCCAGAAGCGCTCCCGGGTGGCCGCGTCGAGGCCCTCTCCCCGGCCGTAGAGGAAACGGCGATACCGTGCTTCCTCCAGTTCACGTGGGTCGGTGACCGTGGACGGTTCCTCGAGCAGGTGGCCGAACGCGAATTCGACCAGCGGCTGGCGCGGCCCGGCCGGGCCTCCGTTGACTTCCAGCAACCGCGTCACGTACGCGCCGGTGATCTTCGAGACCACCCGGCTCAGTTCGCCCGCCGCTTCGGCCAGCCCCGGAACCTCGGGGTGCGCCGCGCTCAGCTTGGTGATCTGGGTGTGCGGCCCCAGGATCTCGATGATCGTGTCCAGATCCAGCGGAATCTCCGACGGCCCGAGCGTCAGCGGGCGCGAGGTCGGTGACCGGTCCTCCCCGTCGAGCGCCTCGAGCGGAGTCGGATGACCACCGTCGAGAGTGCGAGCCGCGCTGCCCGGAGCCCAGCGGAGCGCGACGTCCAGTTTGCGGAGGGTCTCGATGCTCGGATCCGGGCCGGTCCCGTTCTCGGCGCGCGTCTGAGCTGCGTCGGACGGGCCACCCGCGGCCGTGACCTCGTCCTGTGTGAGGTTCAGCAAACGCCGTCGTCGATGGACGAATTGTCCGAAACGCGCGCGGGTGCTGGTGACCATTCTTTCCCCCAGGAGACACGCAAGCGACGCGCGTGTCGCTTGCTGTGTCTCGATCCTACTGCTTGTAGCTGGTGAGGAAATTTCCGAACCGCTCGATGGCGACAGCGAGATCACGCGCCCACGGCAACGTCACGATGCGGAGGTGATCATGGTCGGGCCAGTTGAATCCGGTGCCCTGCACCATCAGGATCTTCTCCTGCAGTAGAAGGTCCTGGACCAGCTTCTCGTCGTCGTAGATCTCGTACACGTTCGGGTCGAGGCGGGGGAATGCGTACAGCGCGCCCTTCGGCTTCACGCAGGAGACACCGGGAATCATGTTGAGGCGTTCCCAGGCCACATCACGCTGCTCGAGCAGTCGACCACCCGGCAGGATCAGGTCTTCGATGCTCTGGTGCCCACCGAGCGCCACCTGGATGGCGTGCTGCCCGGGCACGTTCGGGCACAGACGCGTCGACGCGAGCAGGTCGAGTCCCTCGAGGAAACCCGCGGCGTGCTCCTTCGGGCCCGTGATGGCCACCCAACCGGACCGGTAGCCGGCGACGCGGTACGCCTTCGACAGGCCGTTGAACGTCAGGCACAGCAAGTCCGGGGCCAGCGTCGCCAGTGAGATGTGCTTGGCGTCGTCGTAGAGGATCTTGTCGTAGATCTCGTCCGCGAGAAGCAGCAGCTGATGCTTGCGCGCCAGGTCGACGAGCTGCTGCAGCACCTCCATCGAGTACACCGCACCCGTCGGATTGTTCGGGTTGATGACCAGCAGCGCCTTGGTCTTGTCGGTGATCTTCGACTCGATGTCCGCGATGTCGGGGTTCCAGTCGTTGCCCTCGTCGCACAGGTAATGCACCGGGGTGCCGCCGGCGAGGCTCGTCATCGCCGTCCACAGCGGGTAGTCCGGTGCCGGGATCAGCACCTCGTCGCCGTTGTCGAGGAGCGCCTGCATAGTCATCGTGATGAGCTCGGACACACCGTTGCCCAGATAGATGTCGTCGACGTCGAGTTCGGGGAACCCGGCGACCAGCTCGTAGCGGGTGACGATCGCGCGCCGCGCCGACAGGATGCCCTTGGACTCGGAGTACCCCTGCGCGTACGGGAGCGCTGCGATCATGTCGCGCATGATCACGTCGGGCGCGTCGAAACCGAACGGCGCGGGGTTGCCGATGTTGAGCTTGAGGATCCGGTGGCCTTCCGCCTCCAGCCGGGCGGCGTGGGCATGTACCGGTCCACGAATCTCGTAGAGCACGTTCTGAAGCTTGGTGGACTGCTCCAGCTTGCGGTGCGGCATGCGGTGATGGCCGTGGTCTGGGTTGCTCACGAGCGTCATTCTCCCACTCCCGGGCAACCCGATTTCTACTGGTGGGTATCAGACCGCCGTCGCGTCGTGGAAACACCCCGCCCGCGCAGGTGCCCGTCGTACCCTCGAGAGGGGGTCGGATCCGTCTCGCATTCACCGCGCCCGGAGGGAATGACGCACATGTCAGCACCGGTATCCCGTCGCCCCGGACCCGTCGACATCGCGCACCACAGCCATCTCGTCGGGGTGTTCGCGCCGCAACGGGAGGAGGTGGACGTTCGGGATCTCGAGGTGATCGGCGAACTACCCGCCGATCTTCACGGCGCCTATCTGCGCAACGGGCCCAACCCCCGATTCGATCCGATCGGGACGTACGTCTACCCGCTCGACGGCGACGGCATGGTCCACCGAATCGAAGTCGCCGACGGTGCCGCCCGGTACACCAACCGCTTCGTCCGAACCCCGATGGTGCAGGCGGAGGAGAAGGCCGGGCACGTCATCTGGCCCGGGGTTACCGACCTCTACACGCCGACGGAGGACGAAGTAGGGCCCGGCCTCGCGGGCACGTCGCGCGAGCTGCCCGACATCAACATCGTCCGGCACGGCGGGCGGCTGCTCGCGATGGCCGAGACCACGCTGCCGTTCCGCCTCGACCCCGCCGACCTGAGCACGCTGGGGCGGGAGAACTGCGACGGCGCCATGGGTGTGGGGAGCACCGCGCACCCCAAGATCGACCCGGTCACCGGACAGATGGTGCTGTTCAATTACATGCTCGACGCCCCGTACCTGACGTGGTCGGTGGTGAACCCCGACGGTTCGGTCGCGCGGACACCGACGCCGGTCGCGGGTGCGGACACGCCGCTGATGATCCACGACATGGCACTGACCGAGCGCTACATCGTTCTGATGCTGTGCCCGCTGGTCTTCGACATCGCCGCCGTGCTGACCGGCGGGTCCGTGCTCGACTGGCGGCCCGAGGACGGCACGCGGATCGCGCTGGTGCCCCGCGACGGCGGTCCGGTCCGGTGGACGACGCACGATGCCTACTGGGTGTGGCATTTCGCGAACGCCTTCGATCTGCCCGACGGGAGGGTGAGCGTCGACTACGTGGAGTGGACGTACCCCGGTGGGTTCGCGAAGGCTCCGGAGCCGTCGCTCGGCTCGCTGGTTCGCGCCGTCGTCGACCCCGGCAGCGGACGGGTGACGCGAGAGGTGGTGTGCGACCGCGACGTCGAGTTCCCGCGAGTCGACGACCGTGAGCTGACCCGAGGGCACCGCGCGGTGGCGACCGTCGGCAAACTCGACCGCAGCCAGGGACGGCAGGATTCGCTGTGGTTCTTCGACACTGCCCGCGGCACCGAGGCGCACTGGGATCCGGGGAGTGTGTCGGTGGGTGAGCCGATCTTCATGCCCAGCGCCGAGCACGAGTACTGGGGAATGATCGGGACCGACCGGGGCGACATGTCGTCCTGGTTCTTCGTGCTGCCCGCCGACGACCCAGGGTCGGGGCCGATCGGGAAGGTGCGGCTGCCGATCCGGGTTCCGGCGGGCCTTCACGGCGCGTGGCTGCCTGCGGAGTAGCGGACGGCGGAATATCCTCTGCGGATGACCTCTGCGCCTTACGGTTCCTGGCCCTCTCCGATCGCGGCGGCGGATCTCGCCTCCAGCGGCCACCCCGTCGAGGGCGGCCGGTACGTGGGCGACGACGTGTGGTGGTCGGAACTGCGGCCCAGCGAAGGCGGGCGGGTCGCGGTGCGGCGCCTCGGTCTGGACGACGAACCCGAAGATGTCCTGCCCGCACCATGGAACGCCCGCACCCGCGTTCACGAGTACGGCGGCGGCGCCTGGACCGTCACCGACGCCGGCCGCCTGGTGTTCGCCGAGTTCAGCGATCAGCGTCTGTACCTGCTCGAAGGCGGGACACCGGTGCCGCTGACACCGGAGCCGCCGCAGCCCTGCTCGCTGCGGTACGGCGACCTGTCGGTGATCGACGGCGAGGTGTGGGCCGTCCGCGAGACGCACGACACGGACGGCGGCGTCTCCCGCGACATCTGCGTGATTCCGCTGGACGGGTCGGCGGCGAACGACCCGCATAGGGTGCGGTCCGTCGTCGCCGGCTCCGACTTCCTGGCCAATCCGCGGCTGTCCCCGGATCGCAGGCACCTCGCCTGGATCGCGTGGGATCACCCGCAGATGCCGTGGGACGGCACCGAGCTCAGGGTCGTGGCGGTCGAGGGCGGCCGCGTGACAGGGAAGGTGCGGACACTTCTCGGCGGTCCCGAGGAATCGGTGCTGCAACCGGAATGGGTCGGTCCCACCGACCTGTACACGATCAGCGACCGCAGCGGCTGGTGGAATCTCTACCGCGTCGGCATCGACGATCCCGACCCGGTCGCGTTGTGCCCGATGGACGCCGACTTCGGCGGCGCGCTGTGGATGCTCGGCGGCCGCTGGCACACCCGCCGCGACGACGGCACGCTCCTGACCGTGCGGACATTCGGAACCGACACCCTCGCCGTCCTCGATCCCGCGACCGGTTCGCTCGTGGACATCCCGCTGGACGGGCTCACCAGCGTCGGCCTCGGGGACCGCAACGGCAACCGGATCCTGCTGCTCACCGGCGGCGCCCAGACCCCGTCGGGCCTGCGCGAACTCGACCTCGACACGGGTGCACTCCGCACCGTCCGGTTGTCCGTCACCGAACTTCCCGAGGCGGCATATCTGCCCGAGGCCCGGCAGTTGACGTTCCAGGGCGCCGAACGCGAAGTCCACGTGATCGCCTACCCGCCGCGTCACCCGCGGTACCGGGGCGAGGACGGGGAGTTGCCGCCGTATGTGGCGTTCGTGCACGGCGGACCGACGTCGCGGGTCGCGCCTTCGCTGAATCCCGTGTTCGCGTTCTTCACCAGCCGCGGCATCGGCGTCGTCGACGTGAATTACGGCGGTTCCACGGGATACGGTCGCGAGTATCGCAACCGGTTGCGGGGACAGTGGGGGGTCGTCGACGTCGAGGACGTGGTGACGGCGGTGACCGGCCTCGCCGAGGCGGGCATGGCGGACCCCGGCCGGCTGGCGATCGAGGGCGGATCCGCCGGCGGGTGGACCGTGCTCGCGGCGCTGACCACCTCGGACGTGTTCGCGTGCGGTGCGTCCTACTTCGGGGTGGCCGAACTGGACGGGTTCGTGAAGGAGACACACGACTTCGAGTCCCGATACATCGACGGGCTGATCGGCCCGCTGCCCGAGGCGGCCGACCTCTACGCCGAACGTGCCCCGCTGAACAACGTTGGCGGACTGAACTGCCCGGTTCTGCTCCTGCAGGGGCTCGACGATCCGATCGTGCCGCCGTCGCAGGCGGAACGGTTCCGGGATGCGCTCGTGGAGAAGGGCATCCCGCACGCCTACCTCGAGTACGAGGGGGAGTCGCACGGATTCCGGAAGCTGGCCACCCTGATCAGTTCCCGCAACGCCGAACTGTCCTTCTACGGCCAGGTATTGGGATTCGAGCCACCGGATATTCCGCGACTCGAACTCTGGCGGCCGCCCAACGGCTGACTGTCCACCCGGAATCCGAAGGGTTTGATGCACAAAACAAACCAATTGTTGTGCTCTTCTCTGATCTCCGAGAATTAGAGACCGCGCGGTATCAACGGAGCGAGGTATCGCGTCGGCGGCTGGGCCGCGAGTAGCGTCGGAAAGAGGAGTCGATAACCGCAGCTGAGTGAAATGGGTGTTCCCCTTCGCGCGCTTCAGTGTCGATATATGGATTGCCGAGGGCCGAGGGTGTCATCGCTGGACGATTTCGATACGACTTCGGTCCTTTCGGAGACGGTGATGGCGAATGTTGCACGGCCCTCCGAGCTGTTCCCACTCTCCGCCGCTCAGCGTGGAATGTGGTTCGCCCAGCACCTGCTGGGCGACGTTCCGATCGTCATTGCTCAGTACGTCGAGGTCGGTATCGCTGATCTCGACATCGGCCTGCTCGCACGGATCGGACCCGCGGCACTCCGGGAACTCGGTACCGGACTGCTCCGAATCGTCGAGTGGGACGGTGAGCCGCTCCAGACGGTGGACGAGTCGCTCGGCTTCGAGATGACACATCTCGACTTCCGTTCCGACCCTGATCCGCGGGCTGCGGCTCTCGCGTGGATGCGCGCCGAATGCAGCAACCCGATCGATCTCCTCCATGATCGGCTGATCCGTTCGGCAATGTTGCGCGTCGCCGACGACTGCTACTTCTGGTACTCGCGAATTCACCACATCGCCCTCGACGGCTTCGGCGCCATGACGTTCATGAACCGTGCCGCGGAGCTGTACACCGCGGCGGTCGAGGGTCGCGCGCCGGCCGAGTTCACCGCGAGTGGATTGCGGGAGGTGGTCGAAGAAGAGGCGCGCTACCGCACCTCGAGCCGGTTCGAGACGGACCGCACGTACTGGGCGGAGCGCAGCCGCAATCTCCCACCGACGATCAGCCTCGCCGGGCGGGCGGCCGAGATCGGCGCGCAGTCGCTGGTGAGCAGCGCACCGCTGTCCGCTGCTACGACAGCCGCACTGCAAAGTCTGACCGGCCGGGAACCCGGGGCGACGTTCGCGACAGCCGCGGTGGCTGCCGTGTCTGCATTCTTTTGCCGCCTGACCGGCCAGGATGACGTGGTGTTGAGCTTGCCGGTCTCGGCACGCACCACCTCCCGGTTGCGCCGCTCGGGCGGCATGATCTCCAACGTCCTTCCGATCCGACTCTCGGTCGGGGAGGAAACGACCTCCGTCGACTTGATGAGATGTACGCAACTGGCGCTGACCGGAGCGCTACGTCACCAGAGGTACCGGCACGAGGACATACGACGTGATGCGGGCGTCCTGGGTGGGCGTCGCGGCTTTTTCGGTCCGTCGATCAACATCATGATGTTCCACGCCGAGATTCGGCTCGGGCCGTCGATCGGCCGGCTCCACGTGCTCACCACCGGTCCGGTGGAGGACCTCGCAGTGAACATCTATCCCGGTGTCGCAGGCGACGTTGCGCAGGTCGACTTCGAGGCCAACCCGAATCTGTACACCGAACAGGAGCTGCGCGGTCACCATGCCCGGTTCCTCGAATTCTTTTCCGCCTTCGCCGCGTCAGCCGCCACCGACCGCATCGCCGCTCTCGACGTGCTGCACGCCGACGAACGCGCGGATCTCGTGCCATGTCGCGGTCCGCAGACAGAGCCGGAGCGGCTCCTCCCCGACTTGCTGGCCGACGGCGTTGCCGCCGCACCGGACGCAGTCGCGATTCGGGCGTCGGGACGGGAGGTCACCTACCACGAGCTCGACCAGCGATCCAATCAACTGGCGCGACTACTGATCGAATCGGGGGCCGGACCGGAAACCTTCGTCGTGCTGAGTCTTCCCAGATCGGCGGAGTCACTCGTCGCGTTCTGGGCGGTCGCGAAGACCGGGGCCGCCTTCGTGCCTGTCGATCCGAAACTCCCACCCGAGCGAGTCGCGCACATGCTGTCCGATTCGGGGGCACTGGTGGGGCTCACGCTTCACGAACTGCGTGCAACACTGCCCGACGGAATTCACTGGCTGGTCCTCGACGACGACGAGTTGCGCGCACGCTGTGAACGACAGCCGAGCACCACGATCAACGACGTCGATCGCCGCGCCCCGCTGTCAATCCGTCACCCCGCGTACATGATCTACACATCGGGATCGACCGGGCTTCCGAAAGGGGTCGTCGTCACCCACAGCGGTCTGTCGAACTTCGCGGCCGGCGCCCGCCCGGAACTCGGCATTCACCACGAATCGCGGGTGTTACGGTTCTCGTCGGCCAGCTTCGATGCCTCGGTGTTCGAGATGATCCAGGCTTTCAGCGCCGGTGCCACGATGGTTGTCGCCCCGCCCGAGATGCATGGTGGAAGCGACCTCGTCGACCTGCTGAGCGAACAGCAGGTAACCCACATCATCACGGCTCCCACGGTGATGAACACAGTCGACCCGCGTGGGCTCGAACATCTCGAGGCGGTGGTGGTCGGCGGTGACGTGTGCACCCCCGACCTCGTGGAGCGGTTCGGGCAGGTGTGCCGCTTCACCAACAGTTACGGGCCGACCGAGACGACCATCATCATCACCGCAGGTGAGCCGCTGACGCCGGGCGAACCGATTACCATCGGCCGCCCGATCCAGGGTGCGAGCGTCGTGGTGCTCGACCGCAAGCTCCGCGCCGTGCCCGCCGGGGTGGTGGGTGAGCTCTACCTCGCCGGCCCCGGAATCGCACGCGGCTATCACCATCGGCACGGGCTGACGGCGAACCGATTCGTGGCCAACCCCTTCGGTGAGCCGGGGTCTCGGCTCTACCGCACCGGTGACGAGGTGCGCTGGGTGCGGTCGTCGCGAGGAACCGAGGTGGGGCACTACACGCTCGAGTTCATCGGCCGGTCCGACACCCAGGTCAAGATCCGTGGCTTCCGCATCGAACTCGGCGAGATCGACTCGGCACTGCTCGCCCAGGACGGCGTCAACTTCGCCGCGACGGTGGTTCATCGGACGGCGGGCGGCACGACGGCGCTGGTCTCGTATGTGCGCCTCGACACCGGTTGCGAATTCGATCCGATCGCGATTGTCGAGGGCGTCGCCGAAATCGTGCCGTCCCACATGATCCCGTCGGCGGTGATGTGGCTCGAACACGTGCCGGTGACGGCCGCCGGCAAACTCGACCGAAGTGCACTGCCGCAACCACACTTCGGATCAGCTGAACACAAGTTCCGCGCCGCGTCGACACCGGCGGAGGAGCAGCTCTCGGGTCTCGTCGCCGAGGCACTCGGCCTCGACCGGGTGAGTGTGGACGACAGTCTCTTCGCGCTCGGCGGCGACAGCATCGTCGCGATGCAGATCGCTGCCCGAGCCAGGGAGTTCGGTCTCGCCTTCAGTGCGCGGGCCGTGTTCGAGCACAAGACGATCGCCGGAATCGCCGCGGTGGCGGTGCCGGTGGAGGCAGAATCGGCGGTCGTCCTCGAGGAACTCGATGGCGGCGGCGTCGGGCGTATCCCGCCGACGCCGATCATGTGCTCGATGATCGAGCGGGGCCGCTTCGACGACTTTTTCCAGGCGCTGTTGCTGACCTTGCCGTCTGATGTCGATCCGGATCGGTTGAGTGCGACGCTTGCGGCGGTGCTCGATCACCATGATGCTCTGCGTTCGAAGTTCGTCCCCGACGGCGACGGTGTGTGGGCATTCGAAACGACGGCCGTCGGTAGCGTGCCGGCCAGGGATCGGATTTCGAGGATCGTCACGGCGGCGGCACCCGGCAGCCGCGCGTTTACCGACGTAGTGAGCGTCGAGTGTGCGGCTGCTGCGGCGCGCCTGGATCCGGAAAACGGGGTCATGCTTCAACTGGTGTGGTGTGTCTCCGAATCCGAGGGTGCACGAGACCGACTGCTGGTTCTCGCGCATCATCTGGTGGTGGACGGTGTGTCGTGGCGCGTGTTGTTGCCGGACCTCGCGACGGCGTGGCTGCAGCTGGGCACGGGACAGACGCCGACGCCGGCCCCGGTGGGCACGTCGTTCCGCCGCTGGGCATATGGACTGCAGGACGCGGCAGATCGAGGAGCGCACAGAGGCGAGTTGCCCTATTGGCGAGAGGTTCTCAGCGGCCCTGACCCGCAGATCGGCACACGACCGATCGCGCCCGCGATCGACACGATGCGCACGACCGAGCGGGTACACATCGACGTGAGTCCCGCCGTGACCGATGCGGTGCTCGCTCGACTTCCCGATGTGTTCGGATGCGGCGTCAACGACGGACTCCTGTCGGCGCTGGCGATGGCGGTCGTGCAGTGGCGACACTCGCACGGGATCGACGAGCGTTCGGTGTTACTGACGTTGGAAGGTCATGGGCGCGAGGAGGAGGCGGTGGCCGGCGCGGATCTTGCACGTACCGTCGGTTGGTTCACCAGCGCCTTCCCGGTCCGGCTCGAACTGCCGGCCGTCGAACTCGGCGGGGCCTTCGAGGGTGGACATGCTGCCGGTGTCGTGATCAAGACCGTCAAGGAACAGCTCGTCGCGGTGCCTGCCCGTGGCGTCGGATTCGGATTGCTCCGGCATCTCGACGAGAGCGCGAGGTCGATTCTCGGGGGTCTTCCCGAGCCGCAGATCAGTTTCAACTACCTGGGCCGCATGGGCGTGCAACACCTCGGCGACTTGCAGGATCTCGGCTGGCTGCCGGACCCCGAGGCACCGGACCTGATCACAGCGAGCGGATCCGGCATGGCCGTGGCTGCGGTGATCGACATCAACGCGATGGTGGTCGACAGCCCCGAGGGACCCCGATTGACGGCATCGTTCGCGTATCCGACCGGGGTGATCCGCGACTCCGACGTCGCAGCCCTTGCGGATCTGTGGCGAAGCGCCCTCGACGGTCTTGCCGCGCACACGGTTCAGCCCGTCGCGGGTGGTCTGACACCGTCCGATTGCCAGCTGGTCACGGTGAGCCAGAGTCGGATCGAGCGTTGGGAACACTCGTACCCGGGGCTACGAGAGATCTGGTCGCTGTCCCCGTTGCAGTCCGGTCTGCTGTTCCACTCGACGCTGGCCGCCGATTCGCTGGACATCTACACCGCGCAACTGCGCATCGACCTCGAGGGCGCGGTCGACTCCGCGCGGTTGCACCGTGCCGCCGCAGGCGTGCTCGCACACCACGCAAGTCTGCGTGCCGCATTCGAGTACGACGATCACGGAATCCCGGCGCAGTTGGTTGTCGACAGGGTAGACGTGCCGTGGCGTGAGGTGGATCTGACCGGGTGCGGGTCGGCGGCGGGAGTGGAACTCGAGCGTCTCCTCGACGACGACCGTATCGCCCGATTCGACCTCGCCCGTCCTCCGCTGTTGCGCCTGCTGTTGATCCGCACCGCACCCGAGCGTCACGTGCTGGCACTGACCAACCATCACATCATCCTCGACGGATGGTCGATGCCACTGCTGGTGCGCGAGTTGCTGGTTCGCTATGCCGCGGACGACGCTCCCGCCCTTCCGGAGCCGCGGCCGTACAGCACGTACCTGGAATGGGTGGCGACACTCGACCGGGACGCGTCCTTACGCGCCTGGGAACGTGCGCTGGCGGGGCTCGACGAGCCGACACTGCTGGCGCCGCACGCGTCCTCGGAACAGCACGGCGTGCCGGGTGAGGTCGACATCGCACTGCCCGCGGCCCTGATCGGTGCGCTCGACACGATGGTGACGCGCCATGGAGTCACCATGAACACCGTCGTCCAGGCGGCGTGGGGAATACTGCTGTCCCGGTTGCTCTCCCGTCGCGATGTGGTGTTCGGTGCCACCGTGTCGGGTCGGCCGCCGCAGCTGTCCGGTGTCGAGAGCATGCTGGGGCTTTTCATCAACACCGTGCCCGTGCGGGTGCGGATGGACCCGGACGAGACGTGCGCGCAGCTACTCACCCGCCTCCAGGGTGAGCAAGTTTCCCTGCTCGATCACCATTACCTCGGACTGGGTGACATCCAGGCACGCATAGGTCTGGGCAACCTGTTCGACACGTTGTCGGTGTTCGAGTCGTACCCCGTCGACAAGTCCGGATTCGACGAGCACACCGACATCGCGGGAATGCGAGTGACCGCTCTCGATGCGCGTGACGCCACGCACTACCCGATCACCCTGCTGTCCATCCTCGAACCTCGACTGCGGCTGAGTCTGCGTTATCAGCACGGAATTTTCGATCGCGATACCGCCACGACACTCGCGGCGCGCGTGATCGGGATTCTCGAGACCATTGCGCGCGACACGGACACACCGGTCGGCGACGTCGACCTTTTCGTTCCGAAGGAACGGGAGCTGGTGGTCGACTCCTGGAATGCAACGGAACACCAGGTACCGCGCCTCACCCTCGCCGAGCTGTTCGACGCGCAGGTGGCCCACACGCCCGACGCCCCCGCCGTCGTGTTCGAGGGGACGGTGCTGACGTACGCAGAGTTCGACGCCCGCGCGAATCAGCTGGCGCGGTTCCTGATCAGCGGCGGTGTGGGCCCCGAATCGCTCGTGGGTGTAGCGGTGCGACGCTCGGTGGATATGCTGGTGGGAATCTACGCCGTGATCAAGGCCGGCGGCGCGTACGTCCCGATAGACCCGGACCAGCCGGCCGAGCGGATCGCGTACGTCGTGGCAACCGCCGGTCCAGTCGTCGTTCTCACCACCACCGCGGATCGCGTCGCGCTGCCCGCCGAGGTGCCGGCCCTCGACCTCGACACCCTCGATGTATCGGCGCTGTCCGATGACCCCATCCGGGATCGGGACCGGGTGGGGCCGTTGCATACCCGAAACCCTGCATATGTCATCTTCACCTCCGGCTCCACGGGCAGACCCAAGGGTGTGTCAGTGCCGCACGAGGGCATCGTCAACCGGCTGCTGTGGATGCAGCATCGGTACCCACTGAGCGACGACGACGCGGTTCTCCAGAAGACCCCCGTGACATTCGACGTGTCGGTGTGGGAGTTGTTCTGGCCGTTGCAGACCGGCGCGCGACTGGTGATCGCCGAGCCCGACGGGCACCGGGACCCCGCCTATCTCGAGCGGGTCATCCGCGCAGAATCTGTGACCACGGTGCATTTCGTGCCGTCGATGCTCGCCGTATTCCTGGCCGGAGCGCATGTCGATGGGTGCAATTCGCTGCGCCGGGTGTTCACCAGTGGTGAGGCATTGCCGCCTGTGACGGCGGCGAATCTGCACCGGGTGAGCGGGGCGGAGCTGCACAACCTGTACGGCCCCACCGAGGCAGCGGTGGACGTGACCTACTACGAGACCGGGCCGGACGAGACCACCGTGCCGATCGGAGCACCGGTCTGGAACACCCATACGTATGTGCTCGACGGACGCCTGCGTCCCGTCCCCGTCGGGGTGGCGGGGGAGTTGTATCTCGGCGGTGTCCAGCTCGCGCGCGGATACCAGGCCCGGTCCGATCTGACGGCGGAGAGGTTCGTAGCGAACCCCCTCGCGGCCGCGGGAACCGTGCGAGACGGCAGTCGGCTGTACCGCACCGGTGACCTTGTTCGGTGGCTGCCGACCGGGCAGCTCGAATACCTGGGCCGCACGGACTTCCAGGTCAAGCTTCGCGGCCAGCGCATCGAACTCGGCGAGATCGAGGCGGCGCTGCACGGGCACGCAGATGTTGCACAGGCGGTGGCACTGGCCCGCAACGACGGGTCCACCGGCGACTACCTCGCCGGATACGTGGTGCCTGCGCCCGGGAGGTCCCCGGACGTGCGCGCGCTCCTCGACGCTGCCGCAACGGTGCTTCCCCGGTACATGGTGCCGTCGGCGCTGGTCGTGCTCGCGGAACTGCCGTTGACTGCGAACGGCAAACTCGACCGCACGGCACTGCCGGTTCCCGAGTTCGCGAGTTCGGCGCAGTTCGTCCCGCCCGGCACCCTGACGGAGTGCGTCCTCGCGGAGATTCTCGCGGACGTACTCGGCGCCTCGCGGATCGGTATGTCGGACAATTTCTTCGACCTCGGGGGTAACTCCCTCATCGCGACCCGTGTGGTCGCCCGGATCAACAATGAGCTCGGCACCGGGTTGACAGTGCGGTCGCTGTTCGAGTCGCCCACCGTCGGGGTTCTGGCTACCGTCGTCGACCGGATGCACGCCGGTGCAGGACCGCGCCCCGCGCTCGTGTCCGGCCCGAGGCCCGACAGGCTCCCCCTGTCCCTGGCTCAGACCCGAGTGTGGTTCCTCAATCGGTTCGACCCCACGTCGAGTGCCTACAACGTGGCGGCGGCACTGCGGCTGTCCGGCCCCCTCGACATCGACGCACTCCGCCGGGCCGCCGCGGACATCCTGGAACGGCACGAATCGCTGCGGACGATGTTTCCCGAATCCCCTGACGGCCCGTCTCAGCTCGTGCTGCCGGTCGATCACGCCGCGACCGGCGATCTGATCGACGTTGCGCCCGACGTCGTCCTGGCCGCTGCTCTGGATACACGGATCCGGGAGGCAATGGCACACGGATTCGACGTGACCACGCAAATCCCGATCGCTCTGACATTGGTGCGGTGCGAGGCTCCTGACGAACACGTGTTGGTGATGGTCGTGCACCACATCAGCATCGACGGCTGGTCGATCCAGGTACTCGCCCGCGATCTGGTGCACGCCTACTCCACGCGCACAGCCGGCGACGCGCCGTCGTGGACCCCGCTGCCGGTGCAGTATGCGGATTACACCCTGTGGCAACGAGGCTTTCTCGGCTCGGAGGACGATCCCACGTCGCTGATTTCGCAAGAGCTCGAGTACTGGGCGGATGCGCTCGCGGGTCTGCCGGACGTGCTGGCTCTGCCGCTCGACCGGCCACGTCCGGCGGTACGGTCGGGGGTGGGTGCGAGTGTCGATTTCGCGGTTCCGGTGGCGACGGTGGTGCGTCTCGCGGCGCTGGCCCGTGAGCAGGGTGCGACCCCGTTCATGGTTGTGCATGCGGCGTTGGCGGTGCTGTTGGCGAAGTTGAGTGGGACATCGGATATCGCGATCGGGTCGCCGGTGGCGGGTCGTGGTGATGCGGCGTTGGACGATCTGGTGGGCATGTTCGTCAATACATTGGTATTGCGGGCCGATTGTGAGCCGAGTCAGTCGTTCACGGGGCTGGTGGGGCGGGTGCGCGATTCGGACCTCGAGGCGTTCGGCAGGGCTGATGTGCCGTTCGAGCGGTTGGTGGACAAGCTGAATCCAGTGCGGTCGCAGTCCTTCTCGCCGCTGTTTCAGGTGCTGTTGGCGTTCCAGAATTTCGCGCCGTCGAGGGTGGAGCTTCCGGGTTTGACGGTGTCACCGGTGGAAGTGGAGTGGGAGGCCGCGCAGTTCGACCTCTCGATGGCTCTGAGTGAGGCGGCCGGGGGCGGGTATGCGGGGAGGCTGTCGTATGCGGCGGACATCTTCGATGCTCCGACGGTGTACGGGATCGCCGAGGGGTTCGTGCGGGTGCTCGACGCGGTCATCGAGAATCCGTCCGTCGCGGTGGGCGACGTCGACTTGCTGGGTCCGGCCGAGCGGCAACGGGTGCTCGCGGCTGCGGCCCCTGAGCCACTGCCTGTGCAGGCACGGACGCTGCCGGAGATTCTGGCGGCCGGCGTCGCGTCGAACCCCGTGGGTGTTGCGTTGACCTGCGGTGGTGTGGAGATGTCGTATTCGGACCTCGACTCCCGATCGAACCGACTGGCCCGAGTGCTGATCTCTCGTGGTGTCGGTCCTGAAACATTTGTCGCGTTGGCCTTCGCTCGGTCCATCGAATCAGTGGTTGCGGTGTGGGCGGTCGCGAAGGCGGGCGGCGGGTTCGTGCCGGTCGATCCGAAACTGCCGGTGGAGCGGATCGAGTACATGTTGGCCGATTCAGGGGCCGTGATCGGTCTTACCAGCGCCGAGACCACGTCGCTGCCGGGCAAGGTTGCCTGGCTGGTACCCACCGCGGGTGAAGTGCAGGATCTGTGCGACGAGGTTTCGGCGGCACAGATCACAGACGGCGAGCGCGGTGCGCCGGTCGCGTTGTCCAATGCGGCCTACATGATCTACACGTCGGGTTCGACCGGGGTCCCGAAGGGTGTCGTTGTAACCCATGCCGGGCTGGCGTCGTTCTGTGCGGACGCCCGCCTCGAACTGGACTTGACCGGCGACTCGCGGGTGCTGAGGTTCTCGTCGTCGAGCTTCGATGCGTCGGTATTCGAGATGATCGCGGGGTTCAGTGCCGGCGCCACCTTGGTTGTCGCTCCACCCGAGATCATCGGTGGCGGCGAGCTCGCGGAGTTGCTGCGCGTCGAGCGGGTCACCCACATCATCACAGCGCCGGCGGCGCTGGGGATCGTCGACCCGGACGGGCTCGACGAACTCCAGGCCGTGGTCGTCGGAGGAGACGTCTGCCCACCGGAGTTGGTCGCGAAGTTCGCACCCGCCTGTCGTTTCTTCAACAGTTACGGTCCCACAGAGACCACCATCATCATCTCCATGACCGAGCCGCTCGTGCCGGAGGAACGAATCACGATCGGCACCCCGATCGAGGGTGCCGGAGCTGTTGTCCTCGATGCAAGGCTGCATCCTTCTCCGGTCGGCGTGATCGGCGAGCTGTATCTGTCGGGCAGTGGGCTCGCCCGCGGCTACCATGCCCGCGGTGCACTCACGGCAGCTCGATTCGTGGCCAATCCCTTCAGGGGTTCCGGCGAACTGATGTACCGCACGGGCGATCTGGTGCGGTGGACGAAAGACGGACGACTGGACTTCGTCGGGCGAATCGACTCACAGGTGCAATTGCGGGGTCTGCGGATCGAACTCGGTGAGATCGAGGCAGCGCTCGGCAGGTGCGAAGGAGTCGCGCAGACCGTCGTGGTCTTGCGCCACGATCCCCACACCGGTGAACAACTGGTGGGATACGTCGTTCCCGATACCGAGGCTGCCCTGGACCCGGAGACCCTGCGCATCAGGGTGGGCGAGACTCTGCCGACCTACATGGTGCCGTCGCAGGTGATGGTCGTCGACGCGTTGCCGTTGAATCCCAGTGGGAAGCTCGACCGACGGGCGTTGCCTGCGCCGTCGTTCGTCGTCCGGGAGTTTCGGGCGCCGACTACGCCGGTCGAGGAGGTCGTGGCGGGTATTTTCGCGGAGGTGCTGGGGCTCGAGCGGGTCGGTCTGGACGACGATTTCTTTGCGTTGGGCGGTAATTCGTTGGTTGCGACGCAGGTGGTGTCCCGGTTGGGTGCGGCGTTGGACACCCGTGTGCCGGTTCGGGTGATCTTCGAGGCGTCGACGGTGGCGGCGCTGGCGGTGCGGGCCGAGCAGCATGCCGGTGAAGGTGGGCGACCGGCGTTGACCCGTCGGGTGCGGCCGGCGCGGATTCCGTTGTCGTTGGCGCAGCAGCGGATGTGGTTCTTCAACCAGTTCGACCCGGAGTCGGCGGCCTTCAACATTATTCTGGCAATTCGGCTTTCCGGTGATCTGGACATCGAATTGCTGCAGACAGCATTGGTCGACGTGATCGACCGGCACGAAGCCCTGCGCACCATGTTCCCGGACTCGGGCCACGGGCCGTCTCAGGTAATCGTCCCCACAACTGCGCTCCCGCTGAGTGTGGCGCCGGAGCGGGTAGCTCCGGAGGAGGCACATGCCCGCGTATTCGACTTCGTGGGGCGCGGGTTCGATGTGGCCCGGGAAGTTCCGTTGCGCGTGAGGCTGTTCCAGCTCGACGACCACGAGTTCGTGCTGGCGATGGTAGTGCATCACATTTCCAGTGACGGCGGCTCAGCAGCGCCGATGTCGCGCGACATCGTGGTGGCGTATGCCGCGCGGCGTGAGGGACGGGAGCCAGGCTGGTCGCCGCTCGAGGTGCAGTATGCGGACTACACCCTGTGGCAGCGGGAGATTCTCGGCGCGCAGGACGATCCGACGTCACTGATCTCGGAACAACTGCGGTACTGGACCGAGGTTCTGGCAGATCTGCCGGAGATGGTGGAGCTGCCGACGGATCATCCGCGTCCGGCAGTACAATCACCGCGCGGCGCAAAGGTCGGCTTCACTCTGAGTTCGAATCTGGCCGAGCGTATCGAGCAGCTTGCGCGAGAATATAACTCGACCTTCTTCATGGTCGTCCACGCGTCGCTGGCGGTGCTGATCGCCCACCTGAGCGGAACTGAGGACATCCCCATCGGCACACAGATCGCCGGCCGCGGCGACCCGGCACTCGACGACCTCATCGGCATGTTCGGCAACACACTGGTGCTGCGCAGCCGAGTCGACCCCGCAATGTCGTTCGCCGACATTCTGGCCGACGTCCGGGAAGTCGACCTCGCCGCATTCGGCAACCCCGACGTTCCGCTGGAACGCCTGGTGGAAGTCCTCAATCCCACGCGCTCCACGGCCCATTCAGCGCTGTTCCAGGTACTGCTGGTGGTTCACAATTTCGTCCGGTCCAGGGTAACTCTGCCGGGCCTGGAGATCGCCCCGCTGGAAACGGACATCGTCGGTGCGAAACTCGATCTCGAATTCCACTTCACCGACGCCTCGGATTCCGAGGGGCATCGGACCGGAATCGAGGGATCAATCGTCTATGCGCTCGACCTGTTCCAGGAATCGACGGTCGCCCGGTTCGCGACCCGACTCGTCACCATCCTCGAGGCGGTCACACGCGATGTGACCATACCGGTCGGCGAGCTCGAGTTGCGAAGCGTCGACGAGCGTGCGGCGATGGATCGATGGAATGCCACAGCTGTGGTTGTCGAGGGCGGGACCCTGGTTCAGCTGTTCGACGAGCAGGTACGCCGGACGCCGGATGCGGTGGCGGTGGTGTTCGAGGAACAGTCGTTGACCTACGCCGAGTTCGATTCTCGCGCGAATCGGCTTGCCCGATACTTGATCTCACGAGAGGTAGGACCGGAGTCGCTGGTGGGGCTGGGCATGAGTCGCTCCCTCGCGATGATGGTGTGCATTTACGCTGTGCTCAAAGCCGGTGCCGGATACCTGCCGCTGGATCCGGAGCATCCAGCAGACCGTACCGAGTACGTGATTGCGACCGCGAAACCCGTCGTGGTGCTGACCACGTCCAGGGACCGCGGTGACCTGCCGGCGGCGCTGGACGCCGTCGAAGTCGACATGCTGGACCTGTCGGTCTTCGACGCGGAGGCGGTGACCGACGCGTCCAGGCTGGCTCCGCTGCGGCCCGAGAATCTCGCCTACGCGATCTTCACGTCCGGATCCACAGGGCGACCGAAAGGCGTCGCGGTCAGCCACCGCTCGGTGGTCAACCAGATTGCGTGGATGCGTAGCCGCTACGCGCTCGGCGATCGCGACACAGTGTTGCACAAGACGCCCATTACGTTCGACGCATCGCGTTGACTCACGAAAAATGCGCGCGTACACCTATTCGTTGCCTCATCGAGGAA
>NZ_JASHKU010000033.1:0-73083 GCF_030056875.1 Rhodococcus sp. IEGM 1351
ACCACCCGCTGGCTCGACCCCAGCCACGGCGGACTCAACCTCGGCTTCCCCCAGAGCAACTAAGGAACCTCTCCCATGACCGCACATCTCTCACTCCCCCGTTTCGCCAGGATCGGGGCCGGAGCAGTCGACGAGATCGGCTCGGTTGTCGACCAATTGGGTCTGCAGAGACCGGTTCTCGTCACCGACTCCTATCTGACCGGCACCGGCGCGGCCGACCGGATCATGACCCTCCTCAGGTCCGCGGGGAAGGAGCCGGCACTGTTCTCCGGCACCGTGCCCGACCCCACCACCGATTCCCTGGAGGAAGGGCTGAGGATCGTCGCCGAACACAACGCGGATTCGGTGATCGGGTTCGGCGGCGGCAGTCCGATGGACACCGCGAAGGCACTGGCCGTGCTGTCCGCGAACGGCGGCGAAATGCGGTCGTACAAGGCTCCCCACGTGTACACCGGGAAGGCGCTGCCGATCATCGCGATACCGACCACCGCCGGAAGCGGCTCGGAGGCGACGCAATTCACCGTCATCAGCGACAGCGCTTCCGACGAGAAGATGCTGTGCCCGGGACTCTCCTTCCTGCCGATCGCCGCGATCGTGGATTTCGAACTCACGATGTCGATGCCGCCGCGGTTGACCGCCGACACCGGAATCGATGCGCTCACCCACGCCATCGAGGCATACGTCAGCAAGAAGGCCCAGCCGTTCACCGACGGACTCGCGCTCTCCGCGATCCGCACCATTGGTAAGCACATCGGCACGGCGTACGCGGACGGTGAAGACCGCACCGCGAGAGAAGCGATGATGGTCGCGTCCATGCAGGCCGGTATGGCGTTCTCCAACTCGAGCGTGGCGCTGGTACACGGGATGAGCAGGCCGATCGGTGCGCATTTCCATGTCGCACACGGACTGTCGAATGCCATGCTGCTTCCGGCGATCACTGCGTTCTCCGTGAAGGGAGCGGAGAGCCGCTACGCCGACTGCGCGCGTGCGTTCGGCGCTGCACCGGAATCGGCGGGCGATTCCGTCGCCGCGCAGTTCCTCGTCGAGACCCTGACGTCGCTGTGTCACGACCTGAAGGTTCCGACGCCGCTCGCCTACGGGATCGACCGTGATGCCTGGGACGGCCTCATTCCGTTGATGGCAGAGCAGGCGCTGGCGTCGGGATCGCCCGGCAACAATCCGGTCGTGCCCACCGCCGGCCAGATCGAGACGCTGTATTCGGAGGTCTTCAGCTAGCGCTAGAACTCGACGGTGCCCCGGAGGTATCGCCGGTACGCCCCGGACAGGTGGACGCGGTCGCCGCGCACCTCGCAGTGCACGGTTCCTCCCCGCGCCGACAGTTGGCGTCCGACGAGGCTGTTTCGGCCCAGGACGTCAGCCCAGTACGGCGCGATCTGCGAGTGCGCGGACCCCGTCACCGGGTCCTCCTGCACGCCGGCAGCGGCGCCGAACCATCGCGACACGAAATCGAGTCCCTTGAGGTCGGATGCTGCGGTGACGACGATGCCCCGCACCTTCAGCGGGCTGATCACGGCGAAGTCGGGGGCCATCGACGCGATGTCGTGTTCAGATTCCGCGACGAACACGAGGTCGGTGGCCTTCAGGCACTCCCGCACCGGAATGCCGAGTGCTGCGACGATCCGGGGATCGGCCGCGATCGGCACCGGCGGCTCGGCCGGGAAATCCATCACCAGTTTCCCGTCCGATCCACGGTCGACGTGCAGCCAACCGCTGCGCGTCCAGAACTGGATGCGGGCGGCGTCCGGGTGCACGTCCTCGAGGATCTGCGCGGCCGTGGCGAGGGTGGCATGGCCGCACAGGTCCACCTCGACGGCAGGGGTGAACCATCGCAGGTGATACGCCGGATATTCCGGGTCGTGGGGCCCCGCGTCCACGGGAAGCCGAGCGGTGTAGAACGCCGTCTCGGACAGATTGTTCTCTTCGGCGAGTTGCTGAAGAACCGAGTCGTCCAGCCAGTCGGTCAGCGGCATGACCGCCGCCGGGTTGCCCTCGAAGGGTCCGGCGGCGAATGCGTCGATCTGATAGATGTCGAGCTTCATATCGTCCGATGGTGGTGGACGCCCCGGCGCTCGTCGAGGGCCATCCCGCACACTCTGGACCGGTCGCGCCGACGTCAGGCCCGGGCGAAGCTCATCGTCTCGCCTTCGACCCCGCGCATCCACAGGTCGTTGCACGCGGCCGCCAATTCCGGCAGCCCCTCCTCGATGGCGGCGAACACGTTGCCGGGCACCCAGCCGACGTCACCGTTGAGCAGGAGGTTGTTGCGGCCGTAGAAGATCGCGAGGTCGGTGGCGCCCTGCGCGGCGTGCGCCTCGGAGCCCGGCTCGTACCCGTAGGCCGAGTTGCCGATTTCCCAGGGCTCGAAGTCGAACAGGCACACGTCACCGGGAATCGGTGTGACGGTGGGATTTTCCCGCCGCGGTGCCGCGGTGATCCGCGGGATCAGCGTATACACCTCGTTGCGCGCGTACTTGGCGTGGTACGCGTCGCCGCTCTGTGGAAGCACGTCCCACACCGCGTCGCACGTGAGTGGTGCGTCCTCGTCGAGAAGCCGGGCACGGCAGGTCACGCCGCGCTTGTCCAGGCTGATGGTGATGTAGCGAGCCACAGGTCCTCCTTCGGAGCCCGTGAGTACTTGTTAACCGCCCGCGGTTAACAAGTACTCACGGGTGCTTGTCACACTTCGTCGAGTACTTCGGACCAGATCTTCAGGGCGTCCTCGATCTGTTCCGCCGTCACGATGAGCGGTGGAATCATCCGTACCACGTTCATGTGGGCGCCGCAGGTCAACAGCAGCAGCCCCTTCTTCGCGGCCAGTTGCTGCGCCGCAGCCGCTTTCGCACGGTCCGCGCTGCCGTCGGCGGCCGTGAACTCGCTGCCCACGAGCAGTCCGAGGCCACGGACGTCGCCGATCCCGTCGATGGCGCGCGTGCGCGCACCGTCGAGCAACTGGACACCCCGCGCGGCGGCGTTGGCCACGAGATCTTCCTTCTCGATCACCTCGAGCGTCGCGACCGCGGCCGCGCAGGACACGGCATTGCCGCCGTACGTTCCACCCTGCGACCCCGGCCAGCCCTTGGCCATGAGCTCCTCGGACGCCGCGATGCCCGACAGCGGGAAGCCGCTGGCCAGACCCTTGGCGATGGTGATGATGTCGGGCCGGACGTCGAAGTGCTGGTGCCCGAAGAACTTGCCGGTGCGGCCGAAACCGGTCTGGATCTCGTCGATGACGAGCAGGATGCCGTACCGGTCGGCGCGCTCGCGGAGCCCTTGGAAGAACGCGGTGTTGCCGGGCACGTACCCGCCCTCACCGAGAACGGGCTCGACGACGAACGCCGCCGTCTCGTTCGGCGCGGTGAGCGTCGCGAAGATGTAGTCGAGTTCCTTCAGCGCGAACGCGGTCGCCTCCTCCTCGGACCAGCCGTAGCGGTAGGCGTTGGGGAACGGTGCCACGTGCACGCCGCCCATCAACGGGCTGAAGCCGGCGGAGAATCGGGTGCCGGACGTGGTCATCGTCGCCGTCGCGACCGTGCGTCCGTGGAATCCGCCGTGGAAGACGATCACGTTGGGGCGGCCGGTCGCCTGCCGCGACAGTCGTAGCGACGCCTCCACCGCCTCACTTCCTGAGTTCGCGAAGAACAGCGAGTCGAGGCCCGCGGGCAGCACCGATCCCAGTCGATCGACGAGCTCGAGCATCGGCTGGTGCATGACCGTCGTGTACTGGCCGTGGATCAGGGACCCGACCTGCCTGCGTGCGGCCTCCACGACGTGCGGGTGGCAGTGCCCGGTACTGGTGACGCCGATGCCCGCGGTGAAGTCGAGATAGCGCCTGCCGTCGGTGCCGTAGAGGTAGCAACCTTCACCGTGATCGACCGTCACGGGTGTGGCCTGAGCGAGCAGTGGAGATAGCCGAGTCACGAGAACCCTCCCACGCGTAGATGCCGGCGGATGTCGGCAAGTGCATTGTCAGATTGTTGACAATCTGTATAACATGGGGACCGTCCCTTCGGCAATGGAGAACGGGGAAAAATCATGCTCGAGGAAGCAGCAATCGCATCGGTGCAGACCGGCCTGTTCATCGGCGGCAAGTGGCGCGACAGCGCACGCACCATGCCGGTCCACGACCCGTCCACCGGACAGATCCTGTGCACGGTCGCCGACGCCGACGCCGCGGAGGCCCGCGAGGCGCTCGACGCAGCGGTGGCGGCGCAACCGTCGTGGGCGGCCACGACCCCCCGCGAACGCAGCACCATCCTCATGAACGCGCACCGGCTGCTGCTCGAGAACGTCGACCGGCTCGCGCTGGTCATGACGCTCGAGATGGGCAAGCCACTCACCGAGGCGCGGGGCGAAATCACCTACGCCGCAGAGTTCTTCCGCTGGTTCGCCGAGGAGGCCGTCCGCATCGACGGCGGCTACATGACGGCGCCCGGCGGCGGGTCGCGGTTCCTCGTGACCCGCCAGCCCGTGGGGCCGAGCCTGCTCATCACCCCGTGGAACTTCCCGATGGCGATGGGCACCCGCAAGATCGGGCCCGCGATCGCCGCCGGGTGCACGTCCGTCATCAAGCCGGCAGCCCAGACGCCGCTGTCGATCCTGGCCCTCGCCGACATCCTCACCGAGGCCGGGCTGCCGGACGGCGTCGTCAACGTCGTCACCACGTCCAGCCCCGACGAGGTGATCACCCCCCTCATCCTCGACGGCAGGGCCCGCAAGCTCTCGTTCACCGGTTCGACCAAGGTCGGGAAGCATCTGCTCGAACTGTGCGCCCGCACGGTCATGCGCACGTCCATGGAACTCGGCGGCAACGCGCCGTTCCTCGTCTTCGACGACGCGAATCTCGACGACGCCGTCGACGGGGCCATGGCGGCGAAGATGCGCAACATCGGCCAGGCCTGCACGGCTGCCAACCGAATCCTCGTGCACAGTTCGGTCGCCGAGGAATTCACCCGCAAACTCACGCAACGAATGGAGGCCCTGCCCGTCGGGCGCGGCACCGAGGACGGCGTCGTCGTCGGACCGCTGATCGACGAGGCTGCCGTCGCGAAGGTGAGCAGTCTCGTCGCGGACGCGATCGACCGCGGCGCCTCGGTGCTCACCGGCGGCGAGGCACTCGACCGGCCGGGCAACTTCTACCCGGCGACGGTCCTGACGGGTGTGCCCGACGACGCCGAGATGTGCCACAACGAGATCTTCGGACCGGTGGCCGCGATCAGCACGTTCGAGACCGAGGCCGAGGCCGTCGAACGGGCCAACGACACCCCGTACGGGCTGGTGGCCTACGTGTACACCGAGAGCCTCAAGCGCGGCATCCGTGTGTGCGAGGCGCTGGAGTCGGGCATGGTCGGGCTCAACCAGGGTGTGGTGTCGAACCCGGCCGCGCCGTTCGGCGGCGTGAAGGAATCCGGGCTCGGACGCGAAGGCGGGACCACCGGCATCGACGAATTCCTCGAGACGAAGTACATCGGTGTCGCCGTCTAGCAACTAGAGCCAGGTGTCTTCCGACGACGTCGTGAGGAACGCCTCGAGGTCGTCGCGCCACGGCGCAGGCACGGTCTTGTCCGGTTCGATGCCGGTGTACTGCCCGCGGTAGAACAGCAACGGTCGCTCCTCCCTGATCTCGCTCAGGGAGGAGACCCGGCCGAACGCGACCCAGTGGTCGCCGCCGTCGTGCACGCTCTCGAGCGAGCAGTCGATGTGGGCGAGCGAGCCGGTGAGGATCGGCGAGCCCAGCGGCGACTCCGTCCAGTCGATCCCGGCGAACTTGTCCGGGTCCCGGGAACCGAAACGGGCGCACGTCGACTGTTGTTCCTCCGCGAGCACGTTGACACAGAAGATGCCGCTGCGCTCGATCGCCGCCCACGACCGCGACGTCTTGGTCGGGCAGAACAGCACGAGCGGGGGTTCGAGCGACAGCGCGGCGAACGACTGGCACGCGAACCCCACGGGCACGCCGTCGTCGATCGTCGTGATGATGGTGACGCCGGTGCAGAACTGGCCGAGCACCGTCCGGAACCGTCGCGGATCGATCGCCTCGGCCGCGACGGCCCTGTCCCCGGTCACCTCGCTCACGGCTGCATCCCGACGCTGAAGTCGTGACCCCACAGGCTGACGGCCGTGCTCTCCCTCGCGATCCAGCTCTCGTCCTCCACCTGGCGTCCCTCGCAACCGAATTCGATGTCGAAGCCGCCGGGGGTCTTCATGTAGAACGACAGCATCAGGTCGTTGACGTGGCGGCCGAGCGTGGCCGACATCTTGACCTCCTTGCGGAGCGCGCGGTCGAGGCACAATCCGACGTCGTCGGAGTTCTCGACCTCGATCATCAGGTGCACGATGCCGCTCGGCGTCGGCATCGGCAGGAACGCGAGGCTGTGGTGCCGCGGGTTGCAGCCGAAGAACCGCAACCACGCCGGCTTGCCGTCCGCCGGCCGCCCGACCATCTGCGGGGGCAACCGCATCGAATCGCGCAGGCGGAAACCGAGGACGTCGCGGTAGAAGCGCAGCGACGCCTCGTCGTCCGTGGTCGAAAGGACGACGTGTCCGAGGCCCTGCTCACCGGTGACGAACTTGTGCCCGTACGGGCTGACCACCCGGCGATGCTCCAGGGCCGCGCCGTGGAACGCCTCGAGCGTGTTGCCCGACGGGTCCTCGAACGTGATCAGCTCGTCGACCCTGCGGTCCTGCAGCTGCTCGGCCGTCCCCTCCTTGAATGCGACGCCGGCCGCCGACAGGTTGTCGCGGACCTCCTGCAGCTCCGCGGCATTGGCCGTCTCCCAGCCCGACACCGACAGCCGGTCCTGCTCCCCCGGGAAGATCACGAGGCGAGCCGGGAAGTCGTCCATCCGCAGATACAGGGCGTCCGGGTCGGAGCCCTTGCCCTCGACCATGCCGAGCACCTTGAGACCGTATTCGCGCCACGCGGCCATGTCGGTGGCCTCGATGCGCATGTATGCCAGTGAACGAATACTCATCACTTACCCCCGTCCAGAAGGAAATCGGTTGCCAGACGGTTGAACTCGTCGAACTTCTCCAGCTGCGCCCAGTGGCCGCACCCGCCGAAGACGTGCAACTGTGCCCGCGGAATCATCTTCAGCGCCACCAGCGCCCCGTCGAGCGGGTTGACCCGGTCTTCGCGCCCCCAGATCAGCAGCACCCGCTGGCGCAGCTTGTACGCCTCGCGCCACAGCATTCCCAGTTCGAAGTCGGCCGCGGAGAACGACTTTCCCATCGCCTTGGCGGCGGCGAGCGACTCGGGTGTGCTCGCCGCGGCGAAACGTTCGTCGATCAGTTCGTCGGTGATCAACTTCTGGTCGAACACCATGATGCGCAGGAACGCCTCGAGGTTCTCCCGGGTGGGTTGGTAGCCGAACTTGCCGAGGTTCTTGACGCCCTCGGTCGGGTCCGGGGCGAACAGGTTGACGCTGAGTCCGCCCGGGCCCATGAGCACCAGCCGGCCCGCGCGGTCCGGGTAGTCCAGCGCGAAACGCACTGCGGCACCGCCACCGAGGGAGTTGCCGAGCAGGTGGACACGCCCGCCGATGTCGAGGGTGTCGAGCAGATCCTTCAACGCGGACGCGCTGTGCACGAAGTACTGCGGGTGCTCGGTCGGCTTGTCCGACAACCCGTACCCCGGCTGGTCGACGGCGAGCACGTGGAACTTCTCGGCGAGAACCGGGATGTTCCTGGCGAAGTTCGACCACGACGAAGCGCCCGGCCCGCCGCCGTGCAGCAGCACGATCGTGGTGTCGTTGCCGACCCCGGCCTCGTGGTAGTGCAACTTCAGGTCGGGCCGGACCTGGGCGAACTTCGAGGTGGACTCGAACGTGAGGGCCTCTTCGGTAGTCGTCACGTGTTCTCCTAGACCATCGTGTCGGTGATGGGCAGACCGAATTCGCCTGTGCCGTACATGACGTAGGCGCGCTCGGGATCGTTTGCCGCGTGGACGCGTCCGGCGTGCGCGTCCCGCCAGAAACGCTGCAGCGGCGTGCCGTTGGCCAGCGCGGTGGCCCCCGAGCTCTCGAACAGTTTGTCGATGGACGAAATGGCGCGGCCCGTGGCGCGCACCTGGTCGCGGCGTGCCCGCAGCCGCAGCTCGAACGGCACTTCTTCACCCGCGACGAGCAGTGCGTATTCGTCGGCGACGTTCCCCGACAGCTGGCGCCAGGCGGCGTCGATGTCACTCGACGCCTCGGCGATGCGAACCTTGGCGAACGGGTCGTCTTTCGCCTTCTCACCGGCGAACGCCGCGCGGACGCGCTTGCCCTGATGTTCGACGTGCGCGTCGTAGGCGCCGTAGGCCATCCCGACGATCGGCGCGGAGATGGTGGTGGGGTGGATTGTCCCCCAGGGCATCTTGTAGACGGGCGCGGTGTTGCGCTCGAGCCCGGGAGCGGTGAGGTTGCTCATCGCCTTGAAGCTGAGAACGCGGTGCGTCGGGACGAAGACGTCCTCCACCACCACGGTGTTGCTGCCGGTTCCGCGAAGTCCCACGACATTCCACACGTCGTCGATCCGGTAGTCCTCGCGCGGGATCAGGAAGCTGACGAAGTCGACGGGGCGGCCGTCCTTGATGACGGGCCCACCGAGCACCGCCCAGCTGGCGTGATCACAGCCGGACGACCAGGCCCAGGCACCGTTGACCGTGTATCCGCCGTCGACGACCTGGCCGGCGCCCATCGGCGCGTACGACGACGAGATCCGGACGTCGGTGTCGTTACCCCACACGTCTTCCTGAGCCTGCTGCGAGAACAGCGCGAGGTGCCAGTTGTGGACACCGATGATCGACGAGACCCAGCCGGTGGAACCGCAGGCGCTCGCGATCTTCCGCACCGCGGAGTAGAACAGCACCGGATCCGCCTGGTAACCACCCCACTGTTCGGGCTGGAGCAACCGGAAGAATCCGGTCTCCTGGAGCGCCTTCATGGAATCGTCGGGGATACGACGTAGATCCTCGGTCTCCTGCGCACGCTCTCGCAGCGTCGGCAGTAGTGCGTCGAGCCGCTGCATCACCTCGTGACTGTCATGGTCACCCACAGGACGCTCCTGTCTCGTTCGATGGTTCACTTATCTTCTGAGACTAGAACACGTTCCCATTTATGTCGAGATACCGGTAAAGGTGCTGTTTGACGGCCCGGGTCTGGAAGAAAGCCCCCGAAAATCTGGCGGATCGTGTCGAAGTTCTATAACGTGTTCTACTAACAGCATGAAGGGATGTGAGGGCACAATGGCGCAGATTCGCGAGATCGATGTGGGCACGGTCCAGACCCGCTTCGCGCGTGGTTGGCACTGCCTCGGTTTGACCAAGACGTTCAAGGACGGCAAACCGCATTCGATCGAGGCATTCGGCACCAAACTCGTCGTCTTCGCCGACAACAAGGGCGAACTGAAGGTTCTGGACGCGTATTGCCGGCACATGGGCGGCGACCTGTCGCAGGGCACCGTGAAGGGCGACTCCGTGGCCTGCCCGTTCCACGACTGGCGCTGGGGCGGCAACGGCAAGTGCACCAGCATTCCCTACGCACGCCGGGTTCCCCCGATCGCCCGCACCCGGGCGTGGCTCACCCTCGAGCAGAACGGCCAGCTGTTCGTCTGGAACGACCCGGAGGGCAATCCCCCGCCGGAGAACGTGACCATCCCCCGCATCGAGGGCGCCTACAGCGACGAATGGACCGACTGGACCTGGAACTCGATGCTGATCGAAGGGTCCAACTGCCGCGAGATCATCGACAACGTGGTCGACATGGCGCACTTCTTCTACATCCACTACGCGTTCCCGACGTACTTCAAGAACGTCTTCGAAGGCCACATCGCAACGCAGTACCTCAACACGAAGGGTCGCCCGGACGTCGGGATGGCGACGCAGTACGGCATGGAATCGCTGCTGCGCTCCGAGGCCGCGTACTACGGGCCGTCCTACATGATCAATCCGCTGTGGAACAGCTACGGCGGGTACGAGGTCGAGAGCGTCCTCATCAACTGCCACTATCCGGTGACGAACAATTCGTTCATGCTCCAGTACGGCGTCACCGTCAAGAAGCCGACCGGCATCGACGACGAAACCGCCGACAAGCTGGCCGCGAAGTTCACCGAGGGCATCGCCGAGGGATTCCTGCAGGACGTCGAGATCTGGAAGAACAAGACCAAGATCGACAACCCCCTGCTCTGCGACGAGGACGGTCCGGTCTACCAGCTGCGACGCTGGTACGACCAGTTCTACGTCGACGTCGCCGACGTCACCGACAAGATGACGCAGCGCTTCGAGTTCGAGGTCGACACCACCAAGGCCAACGAAGCCTGGCAGCACGAGGTCGAGGAGAACCTGGCCCGTCAGAAGGCCGAACGCGAGGCCGCGGAGCGGTCCGAAAGCACGACTGCGGAGCGGTCCGCGAACCGGGAAGCGCAGGTCTGATCATGAGTGCCTCGACCGAATGGGCGAAAGCTCCCGACTTCGCCGGGCAGCCTGCTCGGCTCGAGGCCATTCATGCGCAAACGTTGGCCGACAAGGCCAATTACCTCGACGACGGCATGAACGAAGTCGAGTGCCGTACGTGCGGAACCTGTGTGCTGGTGCGCAAGAACAGCCTCGAGCACACGAGCGTCCAGTGGACGGACGACCCTGCGAAGACGTGCCCGACGTTCCGGGACGCCGTCGGCGAGGGACAGTCCACCGCGCTCCGCGAGGGGTGCCCGCGACTGTGGGACAGCATCAACCACGCGGTGATGGAGGGGTTCATCGACGTGCGGGATCGCGTCGAATAGTCGTCGGTGCCGCTGCGGCGGATGCGGCGCCCGGTGTGACATTCGTGCAGTCAGGCTGCACGAATGTCACATTGGGCGCTTAGGCTGGATGTGCCGTCGGATCCGGCGGTTCCAGCCGAGCCGGAGGCGCGCCATGACAGGCCGAATCGTGCACTTCGAGATCCCCTTCGACGACGGTGACCGCGCACGAGCGTTCTATCGGGACGCATTCGGGTGGGCCATCGCCGAGATCCCCGACATGGACTACAGCATGGTCACCACCGGACCCGTCGGTGAGAGCGGCATGCCCGACGAACCGGGTTACATCAACGGCGGCATGATGCAGCGCGGGGAAGTGACCTCTCCCGTGGTCACCGTCGACGTCGAGAGCATCGAATCCGCCCTCGAACGGATCGAATCCCTCGGTGGCAAGACCGTCACCGGCAGGACCCCCGTCGGGAACATGGGATTCGCCGCATACTTCACCGACTCCGAGGGCAACGTCGTCGGGCTCTGGGAGACCGCCCGCTGACCCGTGAGTACTTATTAACCGCGGGACGTTAAGAAGTACTCACAGGCGCTCGCGCTGCAGTTCGAGGGCGATGTCGATGAGCTGATCTTCCTGGCCGCCGACGAGCTTGCGCTTGCCGGCGCGGACCAGGAGTTCGGCGGACGAGACGCCGTACCGTTCGGCCTGGCGTTCGGCGTGCTTGAGGAAGCTCGAGTAGACGCCGGCGTAGCCCATCATCAGCGCCTGACGGTCGAGGAGGCATTCGGCGGGCATCGCCGGACGCACCACGTCCTCGGCGGCGTCGGCGATCGCGAAGAAATCGATCCCCGTCTTGATGCCGATCTTGTCGCACACGCCGACGAACGCCTCGACCGGCGCGTTCCCGGCACCGGCGCCGAATCGTCGTGTGCTGCCGTCGATCTGCTTGGCCCCTGCCCGAACGGCGGCGATCGAGTTGGCCACACCGAGTCCGAGGTTCTCGTGACCGTGGAAACCCACCTGGGCGTCCGAGCCGAGTTCCTGCACCAGCGCCTCGACGCGGTCGGACACCTGCTCGAGCACGAGCGCGCCTGCGGAGTCGACGACGTACACGCACTGGCAGCCGGCGTCGGCCATGATGCGGGCCTGCTTGGCGAGCTTTTCCGGTGCGATCGAATGCGCCATCATCAAGAAGCCGACGGTCTCGAGACCGCGGTCGCGGGCCAGCCCGAAGTGCTGGATGGACACGTCCGCCTCGGTGCAGTGCGTGGCGATGCGGCAGATCGAGGCGCCGTTGTCCTGGGCGACGATGATGTCGTCCTTGATGCCGAGCCCCGGCAGCATGAGGAAGGCGATCTTCGCGTTCTTCGCCGTGTCGACGGCGATCGAGATGAGTTCCTGCTCGGGGACCTTGGAGAACCCGTAGTTGAACGAGGACCCACCGAGTCCGTCGCCGTGCGTCACCTCGATGACCGGGACCCCGGCGTTGTCGAGCGCACCGACGATGGCCCGGACCTCCTCACCGGTGAATTGGTGCCGCTTGTGGTGCGAACCGTCCCGCAGTGAGGTGTCGGTGACGCGGATGTCCCAACTGCTGCGCATATTTCCCGTCGCTCCGCTCGCCCCGTCGAATTGGACCATTGTGCTCATGCCTCCACACTCAGGAGCTTCTGGGCGATCTCCTCGCCCACCTTGGTTGCCGCTGCGGTCATGATGTCGAGGTTGCCCGCGTACGGGGGCAGGAAGTCGCCTGCACCCTCGACCTCGACGAACGTCGTGACCGTCGCCTGCCCGCCCGACACGACGCTCGGGTCGTCGAATTGCGGTTCGTTGAGCAGCCGGTAGCCGGGGACGTACTGCTGGATGTCCGCGACGACGCGGTGGATGGAATCGGTGATGGCGGCGCGGTCGGCGTCCTCGGGTATCGCGCAGAAGATCGTGTCCCGCATGATCATCGGCGGGTCGGCCGGGTTGAGGATGATGATGGCCTTGCCGCGCTGCGCTCCGCCGATGGTTTCGATGCCGCGGCTGGTGGTCTTGGTGAACTCGTCGATGTTGGCGCGGGTGCCCGGGCCCGCGGAGACGGATGCCACCGACGCGACGATCTCGGCATACGGCACGTCGACGACGCGGGAGACGGCGTACACGATCGGGATCGTGGCCTGCCCTCCGCACGTGATCATGTTGACGTTGGGGGCGCCGAGGTGTTCGCGCAGGTTCGCCGGCGGGACCACGGCCGGTCCGACGGCGGCGGGTGTCAGGTCGACGGCCCGGATGCCGGCGGCCTCATACCGCGGTGCTGCCTCCCGATGCACGTACGCGGACGTGGCCTCGAAGACGAGATCGGGTTTCTCCGGCTGGTTCAGCAACCAGTCGACACCCTCGGCCGACGTCTCCAGTCCCATCTTGCGGGCCCGTGCCAGGCCCTCGCTCTCGGGGTCGATCCCGATCATCCACCGGGGTTCGAGCCACTCGGATCGCTGCAGCTTGTAGAGCAGGTCGGTGCTGATATTGCCCGAACCGACGATCGCCACACTTGCCTTGGTCATGAACACACTCCTACTTGAACTGCAGGGATACGGAGCCGAGCCCACTGAACTCGGCGCGGAAGTGATCGCCCGGATGCGCGTCGATGGCGCGGGTGCACGATCCGGGCAGCACGATGTCGCCGGCCTTCAACCGGACGCCGAAGCTCTCGACCTTCTGCGCGAGCCAGGCGACGGCCGTCACCGGGTTGCCGAGCACGGCGTCGCTGCGTCCCTCGGCCTTGGTCTCGCCGTTGCTCGTCAGGACGGCGTCGATGGCCGTGATGTCGATGTCCGCGGGCTGCACCCGGTTCTTGCCGAGCACGAAACCGGCGGACGACGCGTTGTCCGCGATCGTGTCCGGCAGTGTGATCTTCCAATCGGTGATCCGGCTGTCGATCAGCTCGATGGACGGCGCGAACGCCACGGTGGCGTCCAGGACGTCCTGCTCGGTGCAGCCTGCGCCGGGGAGGTCGGCGCCCAGCACGAACGCGACCTCGACCTCGACGCGCGGGAAGCAGAACCGCGCCGTGTCGACGGGTTGGTCCTCGAAGACCTCCATGTCGGCGAGCAGGTGGCCGTAGTCGGGTTCGTCGACGCCCATCATCTGCTGCATGGCGAGGGACGACAGGCCGACCTTGTGCCCGACGACCTTTGCTCCGTCCTGCAGCCGGCGGCGGATGTTGATCAGCTGGATCTCGTAGGCGTCGACGACGTCGATGTCGGGATGGTCGGCGGTCAGGGGGCCGATGGGAGCGCGGCCCCGTTCCGCGGCGTCGAGCTGATTCGCCAACTCGGTGCGTAGTTGGGTCGAGAGCATGGTGTGAGGACCTTCCCTGAAGTTCGTTTGCGTGCGCACGCCCACCGGTTTCCACTGCAACGTGTTTCGTCCTTGTTTGTTGTCGTCAGTAATACTTCCTGGCAGAAAGGATGGACCGACAACCCCATCATTCTATAACGTGTTCTACATGAGCAAGCACGAATACGACATCGTGGTCGTCGGTAGCGGTGCCGGTGGAATGACCGCGGCCCTTACCGCGGCCCACAAGGGACTCAGCGTCGTCATCCTCGAAAAGGCGCCACACTTCGGCGGCTCCACCGCGCGCTCCGGTGGTGGCGTGTGGATCCCGAACAACGAGGCGCTGATCGCCGCGGGAGTCGAGGACACCACGGACGCCGCGCGGACCTACCTGCACAGCATCATCGGCGACGTCGTCCCGAAGGACCGGATCGACGCCTACATCGACCGCGGCCCCGAGATGCTGTCGTTCGTGCTGAAGAACAGCCCACTGAAACTGCAGTGGGTGCCCGAATACTCCGACTACTATCCCGAGGCCCCCGGCGGACGGCTCGGCGGACGGTCCGTCGAACCGACACCGTTCGACGGCAGGAAACTCGGCGCCGACCTCGCGAAGCTCGAACCCGATTACGTCAAGGCACCGTCGAATTTCGTGATCACCCAAGCCGATTACCGCTGGCTGAACCTGTTGATGCGCAACCCGCGCGGCCCGCTGCGCGCCGCCCGGGTCGGGCTCCGATTCCTCGGAGCCAAGCTTACGGGGAAGCGCCTGCTCGTCCGCGGTCAGGCGCTCGTCGCCGGACTGCAGGCCGGACTGAAGGCCGCCGGTGTCCCGATCCTGCTCGACACCCCGCTCACCGACCTGTACGTGGAGGACGGCGTGGTCAAGGGCGTCAACGCCACGGTCGACGGACAGCCGCAGGTGTTCCGGGCGCGCCGCGGCGTCGTGATCGCCTCGGGCGGCTTCGAGCACAACGACGAGGCCCGCAAGAAGTATCAGCGGGCACCGATCGGCACCGAATGGACCGTCGGCGCGAAGGCCAACACGGGCGACGGCATCTGGGCGGGCGAAAAGCTCGGCGCCGCGCTCGATCTGATGGAAGACGCCTGGTGGGGACCGTCCATCCCGCTGACCGGCGGCCCGTGGTTCGCGCTGTCCGAACGGAGCCTGCCCGGCTGCATCATGATCAACGAATCCGGCAAACGCTTCGTCAACGAATCCGCGCCGTACGTCGAGGCGACGCACGCGATGTACGGCGGCACGCACGGGCAGGGTGACGGACCGGGCGAAAACGTGCCGTGCTGGCTCGTCCTCGACCAGCGTTACCGCGACCGGTACGCGTTCGCCGGAGTCACCCCGCGCTCCCCGTTCCCGGGTCGCTGGCTGAAGGCCGGTGTGATCGTCAAGGCGGGCACCGTCGCCGAGCTGGCCGGGAAGATCGGCGTGCCGGTCGACGCACTCACCGAAACGGTCTCGCGTTTCAACACTTTCGCCCGGAACGGCAAGGACGAGGACTTCGGCCGTGGTGAGAGCGGTTACGACCACTACTACGGGGATCCCCGCAACAAGCCCAATCCGAGCCTCGGGGCGCTCGAGAAGGCGCCGTTCTTCGCCGTCAAAATGGTCCCCGGCGACCTCGGCACCAAGGGCGGTCTCCGCACCGACCGCAACGCCCGCGTGCTGCGGGAGGACGGCAGCACGATCGAGAACCTCTATGCGGTGGGCAATGCCAGCGGCCCGGTGATGGGCCACACCTACGCAGGCCCCGGCGCGACCATCGGCCCGGCGATGACGTTCGGCTATCTCGCGGTTCTCGATATCCTCGACAAGTCCTCCCAGGCCGATTCCCCGACGTCACTCACCGGAGACACCACCAATGCCCATTGATCCGAACATCGCCATCGGAGCCGAACTGCCCGTTCAGGAGTTCTCCTGGACCAGTTCCGACGTGCAGCACTACCACCTCGCTCTCGGTGCCGGATCCCGTCCGCTCGACGAGAAGGAGTTGCGGTACCTCACCGACGGGAAGCCGCAGGTGCTCCCCACGTTCGCCACGGTGGCCGCGAATTTCCACGCGACCGAGGCCCCGCGTGTGTCGTTCCCGGGAGTCGAGATCGACCTCGCCAACGTGGTCCACGGCAGCCAGGAAGTGACCGTGCACCAGCCGATTCCCCCGGAGGGCAAGGCCCGCACCACCACCCGAATCGCCGAAGTGTGGGACAAGGGCAAGGCCGCCGTCATCGTGCAGGAATCGACGACCACCGACCTCGACGGCACTCCCCTGTGGACCGGGCGGTCGTCCATCTTCGCCCGCGGCGAAGGCGGTTTCGGGGGTGAGCGCGGACCGTCCCAGTCCGTCGAGTTGCCCGACCGGCCTGCCGACGTCGAGGTCGACACCCCCGTCCTTCCGCAGCAGGCGCTGATGTACCGGATGTGCGGCGACCGCAACCCCCTGCATTCCGACCCGAAGTTCGCTTCCGCCGCAGGGTTTCCCGCCCCGATTCTGCACGGCCTGTGCACGTACGGGATGGTGTGCAAAGCGGCCGTGGACGCGGTGCTCGACTCGGACGCGTCGCAGGTCGCGGGGTTCCGAGTCCGGTTCGCGGGGGTGGTTTTTCCCGGCGAGACGCTGCACACGCGGATCTGGCGGGACGAGGGCCGGCTCCTCATCTCGGCCACGGTTCCCGAGCGCGATCATGCTCCGGCCCTGGCAGACGTGGTGCTGACCCTGGCCCAGGGGTGACAGTTACCGAAATTTGACCGAATCCGCCCAGTTCGGACGGATATTCGCAATTATCAGGCATGATGCCGCAACACTTTGTACGCTTTCCGTGACCTCATCGAGACGTGTCAACCGATGGTCGGGGCGGTTCCACGGCTCTCCACGAGCAGTAGCGAACAAAGGGGGGACCTCGTGTCCCAGCGCAGACATCTCCGTCCCGTGCGACGCGCTGCCGTTGCCGGTGCTCTCGCGTTCTGTGCGACCGCCCTCGTTGCTCTTCCCGCGAACGCCGCACCGGTGGCGGGCAGTTCCGACAGCGGCAGCACCGGCGGCAGTTCGATGGGTTCGTCCGTTCTCCCGACACCCATTCCCACCCCGACCGGGCTGGCCGCGCTCGCGGCCGCGACGACCCAGACGGGCAAGCCCTATCTGTGGGGTGGGACGGGTCCGGACGCGTGGGACTGCTCGGGGCTGGTGCAGTGGGCATTCCGGCAGGCGGGCGTGAATCTGCCACGCACCACGTGGGAGCAGGCCGAGGTCGGCGCACCCATTCCGCTGTGGGCACTGGCTCCCGGCGACATCGTGGTGCTCAACCCGGACGCGTCGCACATCGGTATCTACGCCGGCTTCGGTCAGGTCTTCAATGCGTACGGGCGCGGCGTGCCCGTGGGTCTGGCGCCGCTGTCGCAGTTCCACATCTACAGCATCCGCCGGTTCTGATCCTCGGTCGTGGGCGTGCGCCTGGCGACGTACGGCCACACCGCGACGAGGAACAGCACCACCGCCGCAACCGGCCCGAGCAGGGACACCCATGCCGGCCCGTCCGGCAGTGCCGCTGCCAGAGACGCCGCGGCGCCGGTGACGACCGCGCCCACCAGCAGCGTCGAGATTCCCGGTGCGAGACCGGTGTACGCGACGAGCAGCAGTCCCGTCGCCCCGACGCCCGCGGCGGCCGCCGCGAACGCGGACGCGTTGCCCAGGACGAGGGCGACGAGCGCCGCCTGCACCACGACCACCGCAATCCATCTCATCGGAGTGCCCCCGACGGCCGGCGGGCACGATCGGCGAGGGCCAGCGCCAGATCCAGTGCGGAATCGTCGTCCCACGCCACCACCGGGACCCCGAGAACGCCCATGTTCCGGTACATGTTCCGCCGCTCGAGCCGCCACATCCTGCCGGTCATCGGATCGAGTTCGTACTCGAACGGCGGGCCGCGGAGCACGTCGACGGCCACGACGACGTGACCGCGCCGCCTCAGCTCCAGCAGCGACAGCGCGAAGTTGGTGTCCAGCATGGTGGAGAACGCGATGACCACGGCCCTCGGCGGCAACGCGACCCGCGGGACGAGTGTGCCTTCGGCGGCGCCGGCGTCGGAGTCGAGCACCGTGTCGAGGATTCGGTAGAACTGCCTGCGTCCGATGTCGGCGCCGAGCCATCGCAGCCGGAGCCCGTGGACGACGACCCCGGCCCGGTCGCCGCGCTGCAGGGCCGTCTGCACCACCTGTGTCGCGCCGCGCACGGTCCGGTGCAGGCTCTCCGACGCCGGGCCCGGCGCCTGCGGGGTGGTGTCGAGGACGGCCACGACGTCCGCGGCGCGGTCCATGATCCGTTCGGTGACGTGCAACCGGCCGCGCCGGGCGCTCACCGGCCAGTTGACGCTGCGCAACGGATCCCCCGGCGCGTGCGGCCGGATGTCCCCGAACTCGACGCCCGAGCCGAATCGGCGGGTGCGGTGCGCGCCGATGCGGTCCGGAAGTGTGGCGTGGGGCAACGGAGTCGGCATGGGCGGCGCCAACGGGAACACCCGCAGTTCCGTGACGGGAACCGGGAGGGAGGCGGTGAGCAGGCCGCCGGCACGTGCCGTGACCGTCAGTGCGGGTTCGTACCGGCCCCACCGGTCCGCCGACACCACGTAGTCGCCGTCGCCGACCTGCTCGACCGTGTAGCCGTCGGACGGCGCCGGTGCCACCTCGAGTTCCGCCGCACCACCGCACGCCGTCACGTCCACCGAGAAGTGCACGGACTCGGATTCGAAACACCGCAGCGTGCGCGCCGACGCCTCGACGCGGACGCCGGTGGCGGGACGGGGCAACCACGTCACCGTGCCGAGCGCTCCCAGCATCGGGGCGGCGAACACGATCAGTTCCCACCACCGCCCCACGACACCTGCCGTCAGTGCCACGGCGGCGCAGGTCGTCAGTGCGAGGGCTGCCGGCGATGCCCGCCACGTCAACTGGTGCTCCGTCATCGGGCCCTCGGCGCGGGGAGACGGCGCAGCAGTTCCGCGAGGACGTCGTCGCTGCGGATGCGGCGCACCCACATCTCCGGTCGCAGGCTGATGCGGTGCGCGACAGCGGGAACGGCCAGGGCTTTGATGTCCTCGGGAATGACGAAGTCGCGGCCCGAGAGCAGGGCGCGCGCCCGTGCCAGCTGTACGAGGTCGAGTTCCGCGCGGGGGCTGGCCCCGACCTCGACCTGCGGGTGATGCCGGGTGGCGTTCGCGAGCGCGACGACATACCCGAGGACGTCGTGGTGAACACTGACCTGCTCGAGCGATTCGCGCATCGCCAGGAGGTCGGCCGCATCGACCACCTGCTCGACGACGACGACGGCGGATCCCCGGTCGAGCCGCCGGCGCAGCATCTCGTGCTCGTCGGTCTCGGTGAGGTACCCCAGTCGTAGGCGGAGCGCGAACCGGTCCAGCTGCGCCTCGGGCAGCGGGTAGGTGCCCTCGTACTCGATGGGATTGTCGGTGGCGAGCACGATGAACGGACGCGGCAGGATCCGGGTGGTGCCGTCGACGCTGACCTGCCCCTCCGCCATCGCCTCGAGCAGCGCGGCCTGGGTCTTGGGCGGGGTGCGGTTGATCTCGTCGGCGAGAAGCAGGTTGGTGAAGATCGGGCCCGGACGAAATTCGAAGCGACCCGACGGCATGTCGTAGATGGTGGCGCCGAGCAGGTCGGCGGGCAGCAGGTCAGGGGTGAACTGGACCCGCGTGAAGTCGAGTCCGAGCGCGGCAGCGAACGATCGTGCCACCAAAGTCTTTCCGAGTCCGGGCAGATCCTCGATGAGCACGTGCCCGCCGGCGAGTACCGCGAGCAGGATCGACGTGAGTTCGTCGTGCTTGCCGACCACCGCCCGTTCGACCTCCGCCAGCACCGCGTGGGCGCGCGCGGTGGTGACCTCGGCAGGCATCGTCACAGCTGCTCCAGCCGTTGCAGGATCCGGTCGAGCACGTCCCGGCCCGGACCGGGTGCGGCCCTGTCGGAGCGCTGCACGCACTCGGGATCGACCCACTGCCACAAGTCGCCGAAGAACACCTCACCCGCGGCTGCGGTCTCGGCGGGGTCGAGTCCCTGCCGCCGTCCGGTGGACTGCTGGAACTCACGCGCCAGGAGCGGACGCAGATGGTGATCCCAGTCGCCGCGCGTACCGTCCGCCCAGCTGATCAATGATTCCGTCCGCGCCATCCATCGGGCCGTCGCCTCGGCCCGTTCCGCCTCCATTCCCGGCGGCTGGTCGTCGACGTCCACGGGTGCCATGCGTCGTCGAAACTCGAAGAGCACCAGCGCGGTCACCGCTCCCGCGACCAGCACGGCCGCACTGTACCGACCGGCGGCCACCAGCGGGACCTCCACGGCCAGCACGGCCCCGACACCGGCTACCGCGACGGCGAGCACGCGTCGCTCCCCAGGTCGTCGAGTACACGCCGGAGCAGATCGGCGGCCTCGTCACGGTGCTGTTCACCCATCGGATGCAGGCTGAACCGTGCCTCGGAGAACAGCCGCACCAGCGGCGCCGCCGCCTCGAAGCGCAGCGCTCCGAGTTGCACTGCGCGAGCCAGCACTTCGGACGGGGTGTCCGACTCCCGCGGTTCGGCGCCCGGCGCCTCGCGCAGCGCATCTTCCATGGCGGCGTAACTGGCGATGATGGCCTCACGCGGCGGCAGACTCGGGGCCACGACCACGGCGAGACCTTCCACCGCTGCCCGGGCCAGCGACTGCGAGGCAGCCGGACCGTCGGGGGAACTCGCCGCGGTCCAGGCGCCGACCCGGGCCCGGAGGGGGCGCCGGGCCACGGCGCCGAGGATCAACACGGTCACCAGTATCGGACCGGCAATCGCTGCAGCGGTCCACAATTCCGTCAGATCCTCGCGGGTCTCGTCCACCAGGTCGGGCGGCGGACGAGTCTCGGTGGGCACGGACTCGTCGGTTCGGCCGGCCCCGTCGTCGGCGGCCGGGCTCGCCTGCGACGGTTGACGGTCGAGTGGTTCGTCTCCACCGACGGACCCGAGGAGGAACGCCGCGGCCACGAGGAGCGAGGCGAACGCCGCCCATCCGAGAATGTGCCGACGCGAGACCGAGGAGCCGGTGTTTCCGGTGAGCCCTGCCGGTGGCGGGTCGGGGGCGACCCGCGGCCGGCCGCTGCGAAGGGCGGACGCCAGCGCCACCGCCGCGACGACGACGGCGATCGCCGAGAGGATGACCAGGGCGCGCGTCGCACCTGCGCCCGGCTCCGACGGTGTCGCGGGGGTGTCGGGCGCGGGGACCACCCGGACCGCAAGGGTGACCGTCACGACGGCCGCCAGCAGGGCGACCGTGTGGACGACCCTGCTTCGCACGCGACGGTCCGGCATCCTCACTCCCGAGTTGCCCCTCCATCGTGACACGCGCGGACCGGGAAAATCACCCGTTCGCGGCGGCGGACAGCGCAGCATGTTCGGGACGTATCCATCCACGAAGGAGAGTTACTTGACCACGTCCCCGGTAACCGGAGCCGAACTGGCTCGATCGCTGGAACCTCTGGGGGTTTCGGTTCCCTCGGCCGTACCCACGCACTGGTACAACCTTGCCGCCGATCTTCCGGAACCCGTTCCGCCGCACCTGCATCCCGGCACACGTGAGCCACTGGGACCGGAGGACCTGGCACCGCTGTTCCCCGCGAGCCTGATCGAACAGGAGGTCGCGACGGAACGGTACATCGAGATCCCCGAAACGGTCCGCGAGATCTACGGCATGTGGCGCCCGTCGCCGCTGGTGCGCGCACACCGGCTCGAGCGAGTGCTCGGCACACCGGCACGGATCTACTACAAATACGAGGGTGTCAGCCCGGTCGGATCGCACAAGCCGAACACGGCTGTGGCACAGGCCTATTACAACGCGCTCGAGGGGACCACCAAGCTCACCACCGAGACCGGTGCGGGCCAGTGGGGCGCGTCGCTGTCGTTCGCCGGCGCCCTGCTCGGCCTCGAGGTGGAGGTCTGGCAGGTTCGCGCCTCGTTCGACGCCAAGCCGTACCGCCGACTCCAGATGGAGGCCTACGGCGGCATCTGTCATCCGTCTCCGTCCGACCTCACCGAAGCCGGGCGGGCGATCCTGGCCGAGCATCCCGACACCACCGGTTCGCTGGGCATGGCGATCAGCGAGGCCGTCGAGGTGGCCGCCAACAACCCCGACGCGCACTACTCGCTGGGCAGCGTCCTCAACCACGTCATGCTCCACCAGACCGTGATCGGCCAGGAAGCGATGGTCCAGCTCGAGGAGGCGGGTGAGTCTGTCGCGCACACGGTATTCGGTTGCGCCGGCGGTGGTTCCAATCTCGCAGGCCTGACCTTCCCGTTCCTGGGTCGCAATCTGCGCGAGGGCACCACCACCCGCCTCGTCGCCTGCGAGCCTGCGGCATGCCCATCGCTGACGCAGGGCGAATACCGCTACGACTTCGGCGACGTCGCCGGTCTGACGCCGCTGTTGAAGATGTACACGCTGGGCAACGATTTCGTTCCGCCCGCCATCCACGCGGGTGGCCTGCGGTACCACGGCATGTCGCCGATGGTCTCGCACGCCGTCGACCTCGGACTGATGGAGGCGACCGCGATCGAACAGGACGACGCACTCGCCGCGGGCCTGCTCTTCGCCCGCGCCGAGGGCATCATCCCCGCGCCGGAATCGACGCACGGAGTGGCCGCGGCCATCGCGCACGCCCGCACCGTCACCGAACCGGAGGTCGTGGTCATCGGATTGTCCGGGAACGGCCAGCTGGACCTCCCCGCGTACAGCCGGTACGTCTGATCGATTCACCGGGGCCGACCCACGCACGGGTCTGCCTCGGTGGTCACCGGCTCAGCGTCGACAGCCTGCTCACCAGCCGGTCGACGTCGAGGGTGCCGTCGAGTCCGGCGAACACGTCGTCCCACGACGCTTCGGCAACCAGCGTCAACGCGGTCCCCCGGTCGTACAGCACGTCGACGACGTTCGCGAACCGCCGCACGGTCTCCGCGCCGGCCTCCCGCAGTCGGGGCACACCGGTGATCGCCCAGCATCCGAACCGCTCCGACAGTTCGAGATAGTCGGCGGGTGCGGTCGGGGTGCCGCACAGCACCGCGAACTCGAACCAGACCGCGCGGTCCCGCACCGCGGAGGCCGTCACCGTGCGGGTCCCGACGGTCAGGGCGACGCGCTCGGACAGTGCCGGAGGCTCCGTGTCGGAAGCTCGGACGAAACGTCCGGCAGCGAACCCGCCGTCCGCCGTGGCCACGGTGCGGTAGTCGACGGGTCCGGCCACCCTCACGACGGTCAGATTCTGTTCCAGCACGGCGATCGACGGCGCGAACAGGTGATGGAACAGCGGATTCGGAAGCAGCCCCTCCGGTGGATAGTTCGACGTCGCCACCAGCGTGATCCCGCGGGTGAACAGGACCTTCAGCAGTCGCGCGACCAGCATCGCGTCCCCGACGTCGTGCAGGTGGAACTCGTCGAAGCACAGCAGCCGGACGTCCCCGAGTGCCGCATCGATCGCGAGGTCGATGGAACCCAGCGTGTGCGCGTCGGCGTGGAGCCGGCGGAAGAACGAGTGGAAGTGCACGCGCCGCTTCGGGACCTCCGCCGACCCGTAGAAGCGGTCCGTCAACCACGTCTTGCCACGTCCGACGGGTCCCCACAGGTACACGCCGCGAATCCCGGGCCGCCCCTGCTCCAGCCCCTCGGCGGTCTCGTACAGGACGGCCGCGGCCGCGCGCTGCGCGTCGTCCAACAGAACCTCTACATCCACAGTGGAAACACTACGAATGTAGAGTCTCGGGCGACAAGCCGATGTGAGGAGGCAGACACCGTGCCCGAGCGGCGTGAGCGGATAGCCGACGCGGCGATCACGATCATCGCGCGGGAGGGCATGCGCGCGCTGACGCATCGGGCCGTCGACCGTGCACTGGATCTCCCGGGCGGGTCCACGTCCTACTACTTCCGCACCCGGCGAGCCCTGATCGAATCCGCCGTGCGCCGGCTCGCCGACCGCTCGCGGCAGGAATTCGCGACCACGGCGGCCCCGCCACTCGACCTCGCCTCCGTCGCCGAGGGCGTGGCCCGGTCGCTGGACCGGCTGCTGCACACCCATCACGACGACGTCGTTGCGCGGCACGCGCTGTCCGTCGAACTGTCCGGTGACGCCGACCTGCACGCACTCCTCGCGACGTGCCTGTTCTCCCGTGCCCGCGCCACCGAATTGTTCGACGCCCTCGGCGTCGCCGACCCCGAGAACGCGGGCGCGGACTTCGTCAGCGTCGTCGAAGGCCTGGTCTTCGACCGTTTCGTGGGAGCCCGGTCACTCGACGGCATCGAGCCAGGGACCGATCGCAGCGTGCGGCAGCTGGCCCGCGCCGTCGAGTCGTATCTGCGCGGTGCGACGGACTGAACGACGACCACCCGGCGGGGTGTGGACGACGAGAATCCCGCGTTTCTGCCAAGATCGTGGCGTGAACCCCCAGTACCTCAGCCGTCTCCCCGACAGCGGTTTCGACCGCGTCGACGCACTCCTCGACCCGGTCGACACCGACCTTGCGGACGCCTTTCCGGGTGATCGGCAGCAACCGCAGCCCGTCCACACCGTCTATGTGAGTGCGGCGGACGCCGGACCGGACACCCCGAGGTTGTGGGGTGAGCAGGCTGTCGAACTGCTGGACAGGCACACGAATGCGCTGTCCGAAATCGGAACGACCGGTGCGCTTCCCGACGTCCGCGCGATGCTCGAGCACCGTCCGATCATGGATCTGCGGATCGATTTCGAGGACGGCTTCGGTTGGCGGAGCGACGACGTCGAGGACGCGGCCGCACTGGAGGCGGGACGCACGCTGCGACTGCTCTCCTCGGACCCGCCCGGCCCGCGGTCGCTGGGCATCCGCGCGAAGGGTCTGGCCCCGCACGAGCGCCGCCGCGGGATCCGGACGCTCGAACTCGTCCTCGAAGGCGCGGGTGGGGTTCCCGACGGCTTCGTGTTCACGGTGCCGAAACTACGTGCGGCCCAGCAGGTCACCGCCGTCGTCGCGTTGTGCGAGGAACTCGAGCGCGCGTACGGGCTCCCCGACAGGTCGCTGCGCTTCGAGTTGCAGATCGAGAGCCCCCAGGCCGTGCTCGGACCGGACGGCACCGTGACCGTCGCGAAGGCCATCCACCTCGCGGACGGACGCTGCACCGGATTGCACTACGGCACTTACGACTACAGCGCGGCCTGCGGAATCGCGTCACGGTTCCAGTCGCTCGAGCATCCGGTGGCCGACCACGCCAAGTCCGTGATGCTGGTGGCGGCGGCCCAGACCGGGGTGTGGGTGTGCGACGGATCCACCCAGGTCATCCCGCAGGGCAGCGACGAGGAGATCCACGCCGCGCTGGCCCGGCACTACCGGCTCGTCACCCGTTCGCTCGAACGCGGGTACTACCAGGGATGGGACATGCATCCCGGGCATCTGATCACCCGCTGGCTCGCGACGTTCGACTTCTACCGCGCCGCGCTGCCCGCCGCCGCCACCCGGGTGCAGGCCTACCTCGACCGCCAGGGCGGCGGGGTGATGGACGAACCGGCCACCGCCCAGGCGCTCGCGACGGTGATCCTGCGGGGACTGGCGTGCGGCGCGTTCGACGAGGCCGCTGTCCGCGCGCAGGCCCCCGGATGCACGGTGGGCACACTGCGCGACCTCCTCACCCGGGCGGTGGTTCCGGGGAGCTGAGCACCTCCCCGCGCACGAGGACCGCCCGCAGCACCCCCGCCGACGCCCTACACTTGCCCCACGCCCGATCAGGAGGTAGCCGCACCCGTGACCCCGAACACCTTGACCGCGCCCAGCTTCCACAGTCCGCCGCCGGGCGAGGCGAGCGTCCGCGACCGGGACGGCGGCACGGCGCGGCTGCGCCTGTGGGGTTCCCTGACCGAGGCGGGTCGGGCAGGCTTGGAATCATGACCCACGCTTTCGACTCCAGCTACCCCCGTGACCTGGTCGGATACGGGCAGCACCCACCCGATCCGCAGTGGCCGGGCGGCGCGAAGATCGCCGTCCAGTTCGTCCTCAACTACGAGGAGGGCGCCGAGAACAACGTGCTCCACGGCGACGAGGCATCGGAGACGTTCCTGTCCGAGATGGTCGGGGCCCAACCGTTCCCGAACCGGCACATGAGCATGGAATCGATCTACGAATACGGATCCCGCGCCGGACTGTGGCGCGTGCTCCGGGCCTTCGAGCGACGAGGGCTACCGCTCACGATCTTCGCGGTCGCCAAGGCGATGCAGCGGAACCCGGAGGCCGTCAGCGCCTTTCGCGAACTCGGTCACGAGATCGCCTGCCACGGTCTGTGGTGGAAGTCGTACCAGCTCTCCGACGAGGACACCGAACGCAAGGACCTGGCCGAGGCGGTGGAGATCCTGCGCGACCTCACCGGCGAGGCCCCGCTCGGCTGGTACACCGGCCGCGACTCCCCGCTCACCCGGCAGCTGGTCGTCGAGCACGGCGGCTTCGAGTACGACTCCGATTCGTACGCCGACGACCTCCCCTACTGGGTGAAGGTCGACGCCCCCGGACAGGGCCTCGTCGACCACCTGGTGGTGCCGTACACCCTCGACACCAACGACATGCGGTTCGCGTCGCCCGGCGGTTTCCCGAGCGGCGAGCAGTTCTTCGCGCACCTGCGGGACGCCTTCGACGTCCTGTACGCGGAGGGAACGGCCGGGGCGCCGAAGATGCTGTCCGTGGGTCTGCACTGCCGCATCGTCGGACGGCCCGCCCGCACCGCGGCGCTGGAGCGGTTCCTCGATCACGTGCAGTCCCACGACGACGTGTGGGTCGCCCGGCGCATCGACATCGCCCGCCACTGGCGCGCCGTACACCCCGCCTGAGGACGACCCGATGCCCCCGCGACGACCATCGGTGCTGGTCACGAACCTGGCCAACCGGGATCCCGGCAGCTCGCAGACCGTGATCCTGGAGGAGCTGCGCCGGGTGATCCTCAGCGGCGGGGCCCCGCCGGGCACCCCGATCCCGGTGGACGAGGTGGCCGAGCACTTCGGCGTCAGCCGCATCCCGATCCGGGAGTCGCTGAAGACGCTGATCGGCGAGGGGCTCGTCGACCACCGGGCCAACGCCGGGTACACGGTCGCCCGGCTGACCGTCGACGAACTCGAGGAGCTCTACCTGGTGCGGGGTGTCCTCGAGTCGGCGGCGCACTCCGTGGCGATCACCCTCGCCGACGAGGCCGACGACGCACGGGCCCGGGCGACGTACGCGGCACTCGACCGCTCGGTTCTCGAGGACGACCTGACCGCGTACCACCGGGAGAGCCGTAACTTCCACCTCGCCCTGGCATCGCCGTGCCGGATGCAGCGACTGCTGCACATGTTCGAGTCGGCGTGGAACATCACCGAGCCCGTGCAGCCGATGTCGCAGGTGGGGACGCCGGCGCGGCTGCAACTTCACCTCGGGCACCGGGACATGCTGGCGGCGTTCCTCGCCCGCGACGCCGCGGCGTTGAAGGCGGCCACCGACCGGCACAACGAACAACTCGACACGGTGATCGCCGCCCTCCCCACGGACACCGGAATCTTCCGGGACACGCCCGGGTAGGCCGTCCGGCAAGATATATTCTCGGCTCGGAGGGTGCGCCGGCGAGAATATATCTTCGCCGTCACAACCAGGAAATATCCGAAAACTACTTTTGCTCCCAGCACTTCGGTGGTGTGCTTTTCACCGAGGCACCCTTACGTCGACGCAGTCGTGTCCGTACTGCACCAGGGAGCGAAACGATGACTCAGACAGCACCCTCCAACGAGGGGGAAACCGTCCCCGGTGCACACCTGGCCGGCGCCGGGCTGATCAAGCCCGGCTATCACCCGAGACTCACCAACGACGATCTCGCGCCGCTGAAGACGCAGTCGTGGTCGTCGTACAACATCTTCGCGTTCTGGATGTCCGACGTGCACAGCGTCGGCGGCTACGTCACCGCGGGCAGCCTGTTCGCGCTCGGACTGACCAGCTGGCAGGTCCTCGTCGCGCTGGTGGTCGGCATCGCGATCGTCAACGTGTTCGCGAACCTGGTGGCCAAACCCAGCCAGGTCACCGGCGTCCCCTACCCGGTCATGTGCCGCAGCGCCTTCGGTGTTCTCGGCGCCAACGTCCCGGCCATCATCCGCGGCCTCATCGCGGTGGCCTGGTACGGAATCCAGACGTACCTGGCGTCGCACGCGTTCGTGATCCTCGGCCTGAAGATCTGGCCGGGTCTGGCGCCCTGGGCGGACGTGCACGAGCACGGATTCCTCGGACTGTCGGCGCTCGGCTGGGCCGGGTTCATGACGATGTGGGTGCTGCAGGCGCTGGTCTTCTGGCGTGGCATGGAGAGCATCCGCAAGTTCATCGACTTCTGCGGCCCCGCGGTCTACGTGGTGATGCTGATGCTCGCGATCTACCTGATCAGCGAGGCCGGATGGTCGAACATCAGCCTGAACCTCGGCGAGGTGAACTACACCGGCTGGTCGGCTGTGCCCGTGGTGCTGGGCGCGATCGCCCTTGTCGTGTCGTACTTCTCGGGCCCGATGCTCAACTTCGGCGACTTCTCCCGGTACGGCAAGACGTTCGGCGCGGTCAAACGCGGCAACTTCCTCGGCCTCCCGGTGAACTTCCTGTTCTTCTCGATCCTCACCGTCGTCACCGCCTCCGCGACCCTGCCCGTGTACGGCCGCCTGATCACCGACCCCGTCGAGACGGTCGCGCAGATGGACAACCTGTTCGCCGTCGTCCTCGGCCTCCTCACCTTCATCGTCGCCACCATCGGTATCAACATCGTCGCCAACTTCGTCTCCCCGGCATTCGACTTCTCGCACGTCAGCCCGCAGCGCATCAGCTGGCGTACGGGCGGAATGATCGCCGCCGTCGGATCCGTCCTGATCACACCGTGGAACCTGTACAACAATCCCGAGGTGATCCACTACACGCTCGAGACGCTGGGGGCGTTCATCGGACCGCTGTTCGGAATCCTCATCGCGGACTACTACCTGGTGCGCAGGCAGCGAGTGATCCTGGACGACATGTTCACCATGTCCGAGGGCGGAACATACTGGTACAAGAAGGGTTACAACCCCGCTGCGATCATCTCCACCGTCGTCGGCGCCCTGGTCGCGATGATTCCCGTGATCCTCAAGGCCCAGCCGTTCGGACTCGACGTGTGGGGCATGGCTGGTGCGGCCCAGTACTCGTGGTTCCTGGGCATGGGTGTCGGATTCGTCTGCTACCTCGGATTGTCCGCCGGCGCCCGTCGTGCGCATCGCACAGCCCCGATCGAAGCATAGGTCGACGAACGTGCACATCAAGATCATCAATCCCAACACCACCCAGTCGATGACCGACAAGATCGGCGACTGCGCCCGCTCCGTCGCGGGGCCGGGGACGCTCGTCGAGGCGGTGAGCCCGCAGATGGGTCCCGCTTCGATCGAGAGTCACTACGACGAAGCACTCAGTGTCCCCGGGCTTCTCGAGGAGATCGCGCGCGGCGAGGAGGCCGGGGTGGACGGCTACGTGATCGCCTGCTTCGGCGACCCGGGCCTCGACGCGGCTCGCGAACTGGCCTCCGGGCCCGTGCTCGGGATCGCGGAGGCGGCCATGCACGCTGCGAGCTTCCTCGGCCGTGGCTTCAGCGTCGTCACGACCCTGGGACGTACCCGGGGCCGGGCCTGGGAACTGGCCGAACGGTATGGAATGCAACGGTTCTGCCTCGGGGTGCACGCGTGCGAGATCGCCGTGCTCGACCTCGACCGCGACCCGGATGCGGTGAAGGTGATCACCGAGGCCTGCCGGGTCGCCCGCGACGAGGACGGTTCGGACGCGATCGTGCTGGGGTGCGCGGGCATGGCGGACCTGTGCGCCGTCATCTCGGCGGAACTCGGGGTGCCGGTCGTCGACGGCGTGGCGGCGGCCACCCTCATGGTGCAGTCCCTCGTGACGCTCGGATTGCGGACCGGCGCGCACGGAGAATTCGCGGCTCCCCTGCCCAAGAAGTACACCGGACTGCTCGAGGGTTTCGGCCGCTGACGGTCAGAAGGACGGCGGGGTGCTCGTGATGAGGAACCGCGCGGGTTCCGCGGCGTCGTTGAACCACCGGTGCGGCACGGTGGCCGGGTAGTACAGCGTGTCTCCCCGGTCGAGCACGTAACTCTCCTCGACGCCGACCTCCACCCGAATGCTGCCGTCGATGACGTAGATGAACTCCTCGCCTGCGTGTTCGGTGTGTTCGCCGGCCTGCGAACCCGGTTGCGCCGTCACTTCATTCGGTTCCATCGCGCGCACGCCCGTGGAGCAGAACCGCAGCACGGCGCCGTCCGACAACGCGAATCGCCTGCCCTCCCGGCTGCGCACGAGGCTGGTGGGCGTGCGCGCGCCCTGTTCGAGCAGGGCGTGCGCCGTGGTTCCCAGCACCTGGGCCACCCGGTGCAGATTCATGACGCTCGGCACCGAGTGGCCGTTCTCCGCCTGACTCAGGAACGGCTGCGACAGTCCCGTTTTGGCCGCCACGTCGCGCAGGGTCAGTCCCGCGTCACGCCGGGCCGACCTGATCGCCGCGCCGATGGCGACGGCCAGCGTGCGTTGATCCTCGTCCATGAGGCGAACGCTAGCACCGTGTTTCGCGGAACCGCGACTGATAACACGGACGAAACGAAATTGACCCTGCTGAGAAAAGATTGGCGTGCTCAATAGAACGTGAACTCGAACGCTCCCTTCACTCGGACGGAGATCGACCCATGTCCTTCCACGCAGTCGACCAGCGCCTGCCCTTGGTGCGGCAAGCGGCCTTCGGTCTGCAGCACGTGCTCATCATGTACACCGGCTGCATCACCGTCCCGTTGGTCTTCGGTGCCGCAGTAGGACTCGACAAGTCCACCGTCGCGTTGCTGATCAGCGCCGACCTTCTGATCGCCGGCATCATCACGATGATCCAGAGCCTCGGGGTGGGTAAGCTGGCCGGCGCACGGTTACCGATCGTCTGTGGTGCCACGTTCGCCGGGCTGACTCCGATGATCCTCATCGCCAAGGAATACGGGCTTCAGGCGGTGTACGGCTCGATGCTCGCAGGCGGCCTCGTCGGACTCGCCCTCGCCGTACCCTTCGCGCGGCTGATCCGGTTCTTCCCACCGCTGGTCACCGGGGTCGTCCTCACCGTCGTCGGCATCTCCCTGATCGGCGTCGCCGCCGGCCTCATCGTCGGAAACGATCCGACGGCAGACGGTTTCGCGGATCCCGGCAACATCATGCTCGCCGGTGTGGTCGTGCTCGTCGCGATCGCCTTCCTCTGCCTCGGCCGCGGGATCTGGACCCAGCTCGGCGTGCTCCTCGCCCTCGCGATCGGCACGCTCGTCGCGATTCCGATGGGCCTGATCGACCTGGGCGGCGTCTCCGGCAGCCCCTGGTTCGGCATCACCGCTCCGTTCCACTTCGGGGCACCGGAGTTCCCGATCACGGCGGTGGTGGCGATGAGCATCGTGATGGCCGTGGTGTTCGCGGAGTCGACGGCGAGCATGCTGGCTCTCGGCGAGATCACCGGAAAGCCCCTCGCCAAGGGCGACGTGGCCCGCGGCCTCGTCGGCGATGCACTGTCCGGCGTACTCGGCGGCATCTTCAACGCGTTCGTCGACACGATCTTCACGCAGAACGTCGGAGCCGTCGCCACCACCCGCGTCCACAGCCGGTACGTGACGGCCACCAGCGGTGCGATCCTGATCGTCCTCGGACTGATCCCGAAGATGGGTACCGTCGTCGCGGCCCTGCCCGCGCCGGTCGTCGGCGGTGTCGGCATCATCCTGTTCTCGACGGTCGCGGTGGTGGGGATGAACACGCTCCGCAAGGTGGATCTCAGCGACCGGATCAACACCACCATCGTCGCGGTGTCGGTGGGCATCGGCCTGCTCCCCGAGTTCGCCGAGGGCATGTTCGAGCACTTCAACTCGTCCGCCCAGATCCTGCTCGGCAGCGGCATCACACTCGCCGCCATCTCCGCGTTCTCCCTGAACCTGCTGTTCAACCACACCCGGATCGGCGCCGCCGCCCGCGCCGCCTCCGCACCCGTCATCGCAACCGACCCCGTTCCCCCGACCTCCGAGGAGCCGCATGTTGCCGCCTGTGCCTGAGCCGTTCGACGTCCACGTCATCGACATCTCCCCGTACGTGACCGGCGGGTCCGACACGGAACGCGCCCGGGTGGCGCGCGAAATCGACTCGGCCTGCGCCACTGTCGGATTCATCCAGATCCTCGGTCACGGCATCCCCGAACCGGTGATCGAGGGACTCGCCGGCGCCGTCGACGACTTCTTCGCGCTGCCCCTGGAGACGAAGAAGACGTATCGCGTGGAGGGCGCCAACCGCGGGTACAGTCCGCCGAAGAGCGAGTCGCTCAGCCTCAGCCTGGGCGTCGAATCGGCCACCCGGATGAACGACTTCTTCGAGGCCTACAACGTCGGAACGGAGGCCCGGTCGTTCCCGGAGCTGGACCTGTCCGAGGACGACTACGGACTGAACGTGTGGCCGGAGGTGCCCTCCTTCACGGACAGCGTGCAGGCCTACTACGCGCACGGCGAGCGCGTCGCCCGCACCCTGACACGGATCTTCGCCGACGCCCTCGGGCTCGATCCGGGCTTCTTCACCGCCCTGACCGACCATTCCATCGACGTCCTCCGCATGAACAACTACGCGCTGCCGGAGGGCGGCGTCACCCTCGACAGCGAGCTGACCGGCATGGGTGAGCACACCGACTTCGGACTGGTCACCGTGCTGTGGGCCGATCGCGTGGCAGGCCTGCAGGTGCTCGGGCGCGACGAGCGCTGGCACGATGTGAGCCCCGCGGAGGGCGCACTGCTCGTCAACCTGGGCGACCTCACCGCCCGGCTCACGAACGACCGGTGGATGTCGACGCTGCACCGGGTGACTCCGCCCGTCGTCGACGGAACGATCAAGCGCCGGCGATCGGCGGCGTTCTTCCACGACGGCAACGTCGACGCGGTGATCGCGACCCTGCCGGGACTGTGCGAACACTCCGACGACGGATACGCACCGGTGACGGTCCGTGAGCACATCAAGGCGAAACTGGCGGGTTCGCGTCACGGCAAGAAGAACACGGCCGCGGGACGGGAGGCCGAGCGGGTCCTCGCCGCGGCGGACCGGGCGGCCGCCCGGTGACCCGTGGGCACGTCGTATTGATCCACGGCGCCTGGGCGGGCAGCTGGGTGTGGGACACAATTCTGGAGCCGTTGCGCGACAGCGGGTACGAGCCGCACGCACTCGACCTTCCCGGCGTGGGAAACTGGCCGGACGGTGCGCGAACCGATCTGGACGCAGTGACGGATGTCGTCGTGGCGCACATCGTTTCGCTGGACGGGCCCGTGTTCGTGGTCGGTCACTCCGGAGGCGGCATCGTGACCACCCAGGTGGCCGAGCGCCTTCCGCACCGGATCTCGGGTGTGGCGTACGTCGCCGGAATGATGCTGCCGTCGGGAAGCAACTTCGGCGACCTCTGCGCAGACCTGCGCCTACCGGAACCGGTCGGGATCTCGGCCTGGCTGCAGTCGACCCCCGACGGATCCGGGACCATCGTGCCGCCGGAAGCCGCGGCCGCCGTGTTCTTTCACGAATCGTCGGCCGGTGATGCGATCACTGCTGCTCGAAAGCTGCTGCCGCAACTCGAGACTGCACGTCTCATGGCCCCGGTGTGGACGCCGGAGCGGTTCGGCTCCGTCCCCCGCCTGTACGTGGAGGCGACGCTCGACCGTTCGGTGCCGCTCGTGACGCAGCGTGCGATGCAGGACCGGGTGCCGGGCGCGCGGGTGGTGACGTTGGACAGCGATCACGCCCCGCAACTGTCGGCGCGCGAGGCCCTGCTCGCGGCACTCGTCGACTTCTGCGCCTGCGTCGGCCCGAGACCTACCCGTGTCCGGCGGGCGCGAACCAGCCGCACTCCCGAGAACCCATGGAGGATGCGGATGCATCCCGATCTGATTTCCGATGTCACCGTCTACGCGAAGGGCCGCTGGCTGCCGCACCGCGACGTCCTGATCGCCGACGGTCTGATCACCGAGATCCGCCCGACCGCTCCGGCACCGTCGGGGGCCACGGCGGTCGACGGTGCCGGGGCGTACCTGATCCCCGGATTCGTCAACACCCACACCCACCTGCAGCAGTCGTTGATGCGTGGCATCGGCGAGGGGCAGCCGCTGCTCAGCTGGCTGCAGACCGTGGGTGCGGAATCCGCGGTCATCACCCCGGATCGGGCCTACCTGGCCGCGGTCGCCGCGAGCCTCGACGCCCTGCGCAGCGGCACCACGACGCTGGTCGAGCACATGTGGCCGCATCCGTCTCCGGACGTGCACGACGCGGTGCTGCGCGCCCTGGAAGACACCGGCGTGCGGGCACTCCTCGGCCGCGGAGTGGCGGACCGCGCGGACACAACGCGCAAGTGGGGCGTCGACCCGCGCCTCCTGCAGCCGCTGCCCGGGGTGCTCGAGCACACCGACCAGCTGGTCAAGCAGGCCGACGGCACACGCGTCACGGTCGGTCTGGCCGTCCCCAACCCCCGGTCGCTGACACCGGAGGGGATGGCGGCGGTGCGGCAGTTCGCGGGCGAACGCGACATGACCGTGTCGATCCACCTGCTGGAGACCCCCACCGACGACGTGATGTGCCGCGAACACGTCGGCGCGGGCCCGGTCGACTACCTCGACACGAACGGGTTCCTGTGGGACCGGTTGCTCGCTGTGCACTGCTGCGAACTCGACGCCCACGGGCGCGCGGTGCTGGCCCGCCGCGGTGTGGCCGTCTCGTACAACCCGATGAGCAACATGCGTCTCGGCAGCGGCGTCGCCCCCGTCCCGGAGATGCTCGAGGCGGGCATCGCGGTCGGGCTCGGCGTCGACGGCGCCGCCAGCAACGACACCCAGGACATGCTCGAAACGCTGCGCATGGGCGCCTACGTGCAGCGGGCGCATCGCAAGACGGCCGACCTGTTCGGATTCGACGCCATGATGGACCTCGCGACGAACGGCGCGAACGAGAATCTCGGTTTCGCGTCCCGCCCGAACGGTGTGGCCGTCGGCGGCACGGCCGACCTGACCCTGATCCGCTTCGAGCGCGACTTCGGTTGCCTGCCCGTCCGCGACCCGGGCGCGACACTGTTGACCACCGGGAGCCGGCAGATCGTCGACACCGTGCTGGTCGACGGCGAAGTCCTGATCCGGGACGGACACAGCACCAGGGTCGACGAAGCAGGGCTTATCGCCGAATTGACCGCCACCGGTGCGCCATAGTGGTAGCCAGAGGTACCGAAAAGGCGCACGAGAGAGGAGCCCTCATGACCGAACCGCCCGGCCTGATCGCGTTCAACGCACTGAGCGACGCGCGGGCCGTCGATCTGCTCGTGCAGTGCTGCTCATCGACGGTGTGGGCGCAGCGGATGGCCGTCGGCCGTCCGTTTCCGTCCGCCGACGCGGTGTACACCGCCGCCGAAAACGTGCTCGGCGACCTGACGGAGTCCGAGATCGACGCGGCCCTGGCCGGCCACCCGAGGATCGGCGACCGGGCGGACAACCCGTCGTCCGCTCGCGAACAGTCGGCGGTCGCCGCCGCCGACGACGACGTCCGCGCGCGCCTGCGGGCCGGGAACGAGGAGTACGAGCAGAAGTTCGGGCACGTCTACCTGGTGTGCGCGTCCGGTCGGTCGGCGCACGAACTGCTGGACGTGCTGCGCGACCGCCTCGGCAACGACAGCGCCACGGAGCGCAAAATCCTGCGGACCGAACTGGCCGCCATCAACCGGATACGCCTCGAACGCCTTCTCGGCGAGATCGGAGACACGGCACACTGATGTCCAAGATCCTCAGCACCCACGTGCTCGACGCCACCGACGGCACACCCGCGGCCGGGATGCACGTCCGTCTGCTGTCATCTGAGGGCGACGTCATCGCGAGCGCGGCGACCGATGCGGACGGCCGCATCGCCGAGATCGCGCCGGAGGGTCTCATTGCGGCCACCTATTCGCTGGTCTTCGAGACCGGCGAGTACTTCGCCGCCCGCGGCCAGGAGACGTTCTACCCGGAGGTGTGCGTCACGTTCGTCCTCGACGACCCGCAGCGCGGTTACCACGTCCCGTTGCTGTTGTCCCCCTTCGCCTATTCCACCTACCGCGGGAGCTGAACAATGACCGACCTCACCGGCGCCATCGTCCTGGGCGACAACCAGTACGGCAAAGCCGAGAACCGCATCGTGCGGATCTACCGCGACACCCCCCGGCACGAGATCCGGGACGTGAGCGTGTCGACCTGCCTGCGCGGCGACTTCTCGGCGGCGCATCTCGCCGGCGACCAGAGTTCGGTGCTGCCCACCGACACCCAGAAGCAGACGGCGTACTCCTACGCGAAGGAGAAGGGCCTCGACTCCATCGAGGAGTACGGGCTGACGCTGGCACGACATTTCGTGGACGACGTGGCCCCGGTCGAGGGCGCCCGCATCGAGATCGAGGAGTACGCCTGGCAGCGCGCGGTGGTCGACGGAGCGGAGCACGACCACACCTGGGTGCGCAAGGGTGAGGAGGTGCGCACCGCGGCGATCACCGTCGACGCCGACGGTACGTGGGTGGTCGGCGGGCTGAAGGATCTGGTGATCCTCAAGTCCACGGGCAGCGAGTTCTTCGGATTCCTGAAGGACGAGTACACGATTCTCGAGGAGACCCACGACCGGGTGATGGCGACTTCGCTTGTCGTGCAATGGCGGTTCGTCACCACCGACGTCGACTGGAACGGTGTCTACGCCGGCATCAAGGAGCAGATCGTCGCGACGTTCGCGACCGTCCACTCGCTCGCCCTGCAGCAGACGCTGTACGAGATCGGCAAGGCGATCCTCGAGCGCTACCCCGTGCTCGCGGAAGTGCGCCTGTCCGCGCCCAACAAGCACCACTTCGCCCACGATCTCGCCCGCTTCGGGGTGGAGAACGACAACGAGGTATTCCACGCCGCCGACCGCCCGTACGGCCTGATCCAGGCGACGGTGCAGCGGTCCGACGCTCCGGACGCCGGACCCGCGTGGGCGGCGTACGCGGGTTGGCTCAGCTGATGTCCGCCGGCCCGGCCACCGTCGTCGTCTCCGGTGCGCACGTCGCCACCGTCGACGCGGCGGGCACCGAGTACCCGGACGGTTACGTCGTCGTGCGGGGCAACCGCATCGTCGACGTCGGTGCCGGTCCCGCGCCGGTGATCGACGGCGCTCGGGTGGTCGACGGACGGGGTTGCCTGCTCACCCCCGGGCTGGTGAACACGCACCATCACCTGTACCAGTGGATCACCCGCGGGCTCGCCGCCGACGACACCCTGTTCGGCTGGCTGACCACCCTGTACCCGATCTGGGCGGGCATCGACGCCGACGCCGTCCGGACCGCGGCCACCGGAGGTCTCGCCTGGCTGGCGAAGCACGGATGCACGACCACGACGGACCACCACTACGTCGTGCCGCGCGACGGCGGCGACGTCTTCGGCGCCGAGATCGAGGCAGCGCAGACCGTCGGGCTCCGGTTCCACCCCAGCCGAGGGTCGATGGACCTCGGCCACAGTCAGGGCGGACTGCCACCGGATTCGGTGGTGGAGCGTCTCGAGGACGTCCTGAAGGGCACCCAGGACGTCATCGACCGCTGGCACGACCCGGCTCCCGACTCGATGCTGAGGATCGCGGTGGCGCCCTGCTCCCCGTTCTCCGTCACCGGCGACCTCCTGACAGAGGCCGCGGCCCTCGCCCGTTCCGCAGGCGTGCGGCTTCACACCCATCTCGCGGAAACCCTTGACGAGCACGACTTCTGCCACGAGCGGTTCGGCTGCACCCCGGTGCAATACATGGAGCAACTCGGCTGGGTGGGCCCCGACGTCTGGTACGCGCATGCCGTCCACCTGGACGACGTCGCGATCGCAGCGATGGCGGGCACCGGAACCGGGGCAGCCCACTGCCCCACGTCCAATGCGCGCCTCGGCGCCGGGATCGCCCGCGCCAAGGACCTCCACGTGGCGGGGGTTCCGCTGGGGCTCGGCGTCGACGGCGCCGCCAGCAACGAGGCATGCAACATGCTCGAGGAGGCCCGGCACGCCGTGCTGTTCGCGCGGGCCCGCGGCGGCCCGGGCGAGATGACGGTGCGCACCGCCCTCGAACTCGCCACGCGCGGCGGGGCCCGGGTCCTGGGCAGGGAGGACGAACTGGGCTCCCTCGAGCCCGGCAAACTGGCCGATCTCGCACTGTGGCGGGTCGACACCCTCGCACATTCCGGCATCACCGATCCGGTGGCCGCGCTGGTGCTCGGAGTCACACCGCCGCTCGAGTTGCTTCTGGTGAACGGGCGAGCGGTCGTCGAGCGTGGGAGAGTGATCACCGTGAACGAGGAGAACGTCGCCGCGGAGGTCGAGCAGGCCCACCGGGCCCTGGTGCGCAAGGCGGGGTGAGTCGATGGATCTGTCGTTCGTGACGGAGCTCTCGGCCCCACGCAGCCGTGACGACCTGCCCGCCCCGGAACCCGGAGCGGCGTTCCTGGCGGGCGGCACCTGGCTGTACTCGGAACCGCAGCCGACGATCACCCGGCTGGTGGACCTGACCACCCTCGACTGGCCTGCGATCACCGTCCATGACGACGGACTCGAGCTCGCCGCGACCTGCACCATCGAGAATATCTGCAACGCACCGCTTCCCGCCGAGTGGACGGCGACGAGCCTGTTCCGGCCGTGCGCCGAGTCCCTCGTCGCGTCGTGGAAGATCTGGCACACCGCGACCGTCGGCGGCAACCTCGCCCTCGCGCTCCCGGCCGGGGCCATGATCACGCTGTGCTGCGCCCTCGACGCCGAACTCCTGCTCTGGACCGCCGACGGGGGTGAACGCCGAGTCCCGGTCGACCGATTCGTCACCGATGCCGGTCGCACAGTGCTCGGAGCCGGTGACCTGATCCGCAGCATCTACCTTCCCGCCACCGCATTGCGGGGCCGCACGTCGCTGCGCAAGATCGCGTACTCGCCGCTCGGACGGTCCGGCGCCCTGCTGGCCGGGCGTGTCGACGCGGACGGTTTCGCGCTGACCGTCACCGCGTCGACCGTCCGCCCGTTCGTCCTCCGCTTCCCCGCCGTTCCCGGCCCCGACGTGTTGAGCGAGTCTCTGTCGGAACGGATCTCCCCCGACGACTACCTGACCGACGCGCACGGCGCCGCGGACTGGCGTCGGCACGTCACGGGAGTGCTCGCCGAGGAGATCAGGAGGGAGCTGGAATGAAATTGACGGTCGACGGGCAGTCGGTGGATGCCGACCCACGGCCCGGTCAGTGCCTGCGCACCTTCCTGCGGGAGCAGCAGCGGTTCGCGGTCAAGAAGGGTTGCGACGCCGGCGATTGCGGCGCCTGTTCCGTGCTGCTCGACGGCGCTCCGGTGCACTCGTGTGTGGTGCCGGCGCATCGCGCCGAGAACCGTGAGGTGACCACCGCGGCCGGGCTCGGCAGTCCCGATCGACTCCACCCCGTGCAGCAGCAGTTCGTCGATGCGGCCGGCTTCCAGTGCGGGTTCTGCACACCCGGGATTGTCGTGACCGCGTCCGCGCTCGACTCCGGTCAACGCGCCGACCTGCCGCGCTCACTGAAGGGGAATCTGTGCCGCTGCACCGGCTATCGCGCCATTCGCGACGCCGTCGGTGGCGTGTGCACCACCGAATCGGACAGTGCCGGTGAGTCGTTCGGCCGCTCCATTCCCGCGCCTGCCGCCGCCCGGGTGGTGTGCGGCGCCGAACCCTACACCCTCGACCTGGCCGTCGAGGGCCTGACGCACATCCAGATCCTCGGCAGCCCGCACGCGCACGCCCGCATCACCCGACTCGACACGTCCGCCGCGGAGAGGCTGCCCGGCGTCCACGCGGTGCTCACCCACCGCGACAGTCCCGACGTCGCCTTCTCCACGGCCCGCCACGAGTTCCGCACCGACGACCCCGACGACACCCACGTGTTCGACACGATCCTCCGGTTCCGGGGGCAGCGCGTCGCGGCCGTCGTCGCGGACTCCGTCGACATCGCCCGGCGCGCAGTGGAACTGATCGACGTGGAGTACGAGGTGCTGGAACCGGTCTTCGATCCCGACCTGGCACGCCGCCCCGGTGCCCCCCTGCTGCACGGTGACAAGGGCGCCGATTCCCGGATCGCGGACCCGTCCCGGAACCTGGTGGCCGAGGTCCACGGCGAAGTCGGCGACCTCGCGGGCGGACTCGCGGCGGCGCGGGACACGGGTGCCGTCGTGGAGGGCACGTGGCAGACGCAACGCGTGCAGCACGCGCATCTCGAAACCCACTCGGCCGTCGGCTGGCTCGACTCCGACGGGCGACTCACCCTCCGCAGCAGCACCCAGGTGCCCTTCCTCGTCCGCGACGAACTCGCCCACCTGTTCTCGCTGGACCGCTCGCAGGTCCGGGTGTTCACCGCCCGCGTCGGTGGCGGATTCGGCGCCAAGCAGGAAATGCTGGTGGAGGATCTCGTCGCTCTCGCCGTTCTGCGCACCGGCAGACCGGTGCAGTACGAGTTCACCCGCTCCGACCAGTTCACGATCGCCCCGTGCCGGCATCCCATGCGGGTGTCGGTGAAGGTCGGCGCCGACGGGGACGGAAAGCTGACGGCGCTCGCCGTCGACGTGCTCTCGGACGCCGGCGCCTACGGCAACCACTCGGTGGGGGTGATGTTCCACGGCTGCAGTGAATCCGTTGCGCTGTACCGGTCGCCGAACAAGCGGGTGGACGCCCAGGCCGTCTACACCAACAACCTGCCGTCCGGCGCGTTCCGCGGCTACGGTCTCGGCCAGGTCATCTTCGCGGTAGAGTCCGCGCTCGATCAGCTGGCGACGCAGCTGGGCATCGATCCGTTCGAACTGCGCCGCCGCAACGTGGTGGTGCCGGGTGACGACTTCGTCGACTTCGAGGTGGAGCACGGCGACCTCACGTACGGCAGCTACGGACTCGACCAATGCCTCGACCTTGCGGAGGCCGCACTGCGCCGCGGCAACGACGTGCGCCCACCGGACGGCCCGCAGTGGCGGGTCGGTGAGGGTACGGCGGCGTCCATGATCGCGACCATCCCGCCGCGGGGGCACTTCGCGGACGTGTCCTGCACCCTCGTCGAGGGCGGCCGGTACGAACTTCGGGTGGGTACCGCGGAGTTCGGCAACGGCACCACCACCGTGCACGCCCAGCTCGCCGCGTCCGCGCTGGGCACCACCGCCGACCGGATCACCGTGCTGCAATCCGACACCGACGTCGCCGGGCACGACACCGGCGCGTTCGGTTCGGCAGGCACTGTGGTCGCGGGGAAGGCGGTGCATCTTGCGGGAACCCGATTGCGGGAGCAGCTGTTCGAGGTGGCCCGCCGCGTCGCGGGTGCCGCCGAGGACGCCCACTGCGCGCTGACACCCGACGCGGTCGAGGTCGCCGGACGGGTCGTCGAACTCGACAAGCTGGTGCCCGAGGGACCGATCCGCGCCGAGGGCAGGCACGACGGCACCCCCCGCTCGGTGGTCTTCAACGTGCACGCGTTCCGGGTGGCGGTCGACACCGTCACCGGGGAGGTCCGAATCCTGCAGTCCATCCAGGCGGCGGATGCCGGCACGGTCCTCAACCCGCAGCAGTGCCGCGGGCAGGTCGAGGGCGGCGTCGCGCAGGCGATCGGCAGCGCACTGTACGAGGAGATCCTCCTCGACGGCGCCGGGACGGTGCTCAACCCGCAGCTCCGGAATTACCACATCCCGCAGCTCGTAGACGTGCCGGACACCGAGGTCTACTTCGCGGACACCTACGACGAACTGGGCCCGCACGGCGCCAAGTCGATGAGCGAGTCCCCGTACAACCCGGTCGCCCCCGCCCTGGCCAACGCGATCGCGGACGCCACCGGTGCCCGGCTTCGTCGGATCCCGATGACCCCGGCCGCCGTCTGGCGTGCGCTCCCGCGCCCGTGAGTACTTATTAACGTCCCGCGGTTAATAAGTACTCACGGGCGCCGAAGGCGCAAGGCTCTTACTATCGGACGCTGCCCCTTGACCAGCTTCGTCTCGGCGACGCTCGCCGGGAACCAGCGGGCGTCGTCGACCTCGGGGAACTGCTGAAACTTCCCCGACCGCGGCGGCCACTCCAGCTCGAACGTGTTGCTCTCGACGAACGTGACGTCCTCGCTCACCTCCGCCGCATAGACGGTGATCAGCTTGCGTGAGGGCTGCCGGAATTCGCCGAGTAACTCGTACTCGACGGCAGGCGGCGGCGCGCCGATCTCTTCCTCGAATTCGCGCAGCGCGGCCGCGTAGGGATCCTCGCCCTCGGCGTATTCCCCCTTGGGGATCGACCACGCGGCCTCGTCCTTGCGCGCCCAGAACGGGCCGCCCATGTGCACGAGCCACAACTGGAGCACTCCCGCATCGTCGGTGCGATACAGGAGTACTCCAGCGCTGGTGACGGTCATCGACCGATGTTAGGCCGCGGCACCCTCTCGCTGCTCGGTCAGTTCGGCGGGGTCGATCTCCTGGGCGTAGTGGAAGTGCGGGCGGCGGTGTCCGAGGAACGAACCGCACCACGACATCACCGCGACGTACCGGTTGCGGAATCCGACCAGGTAGACGAGGTGCACGGCGAGCCACAGGAACCAGGCGAGTACACCGGTCAGCTCGACCTTGCCGACGCGGGTGATCGCACGGAACCGGTTGATGATCGCCATGCTGCCCTTGTCGCGGTACGTGAACGGCGTTCCGAGGGCGCGTTTCCCGGTGATGATGGCCGCGACGTGCCGTCCACCCTGCATCGCGAACGGCGACTGGGCGGGCAGGTTGTTCAGCGAGGCCATGTCGCCGATTGCGAAGACGTCGTCGTAGCGGCCCACCGTGAGGTCCTCGTCGACCAGCAGGCGCCCGCCGCGGCCGGTCTCACAGCCGGTCCGGTCCGCCAGCACGGCGGCGAAGTCGTTGGCCTGGATGCCGGCCGACCAGATGATCGTGTCGGCCGTGAGGCGCTTCTCGAAACCGGCGCTCGGCGACGACAGCGTGGCACCGTGTTCGTCGATGTCGGTGACCATCGTGCCGAGCACCACCTCGACACCCGCCTTCTCCAGCGAGTCCTGCGTGTACTTGCTGAGCTTGCCGCCGAAGACCGGCAGCGTCTCGTTCGCACCCTCGACGAGGGTGACGGTGACGTCTTCGGACGTGATGTCGCGGAGCGACTTCTCGAAGTAGCGGCCCGCCAGTTCCTTGATCTGACCTGCCAGTTCGACACCGGTCGGACCGGCACCGATCACGATGAAGTGCAGCAGGTCGCGGCGACGCTCCGGGTCGGAGGTGGTGTGCGCCTCCTCGAAGCAGCGGACGATCTGGCGGCGCAGCCGGTCGGCGTCGGCGACGGTCTTGAGCGCGTACGTGACCTCGGCGAACTCGTCGTGGCCGAAGTAGGCCTGCCGGGCGCCCGTCGCGGCGATCAGGCTGTCGTAACCGATCGTGTGGCTCACCCCGCCGGCCTCGTAGACGACCTGCTTCTTGTCCGGGTCGACGTCGACGACGCGGCCGAGCCGGACGTCACCGCTGGGGTATTTGGCGAGGATCGCGCGGATGGACGGGGCGATCTCGCCGGGCGAGATGACACCGGTTGCGACCTGGTACAGAAGGGGCTGGAACAGATGCTCGGTGGTCTCGGAAATCAGCACGAACGGCGTGCCTGCCTTGCCGAGCTTCTTCGCCGCCGCGAGGGCGCCGAATCCCGATCCCACGATGACGACCTGTGTGCGATCCACCGAAAACCTCCTACTGCTTCTGGCGTCTACTTAGCGCCGCGTATGAGCTCCACATTAGGGATCGGCCATTGTTAATCGCCAGTAAGCTGGGGAAATCGAAATTGTGTTATCTCGATTGCTCATAAGTCTTCACGGAAGGACGTAACCTCAGGTCATGGAGTTCCGACAGCTTCGCTACTTCCTCGCGGTCGGCGAGGAGGGCAGTTTCTCGCGGGCGGCGCAACGCTGCTTCATCTCCCAGTCGGCGATCAGCCACCAGATCGCGAAGCTCGAACACGAGTTGGGCACCACCCTCCTGGAGCGGTCGACGCGCGCCACGCGGCTGACCGCGGCAGGCGAACGGCTGATGCCCATCGCGGCCGAGATGATGGGCCTCGAGGCCCGCGCGCTGTCGGTGGGACTCGATCCCCGCAACCGGCTCCGCATCAGCGCGAGCATGAGCTTCGCAACCCAGAGCCTCGAGGCGATATCCACTGTCCGCGAAGACTTCCCGCAGCTCGACATCGAATTCGTCATCAAGGACTTCACCGACCGGATGACCGCGGTCGCGTCGGGGGACGCCGATCTCGCGCTCATTCGCGGCGGCGTCGACCGGCCCGGGCTCGAAACGGTGGAATTCGGGCTCGAGGACCTGGTGATCGTGACGTCGAGCAAACACCCGCTGGCGGGGGTCTCGACCGTCGACCTGAGCGAACTGGCGCCGTACCCCCTGCTGCTCCCGCCACGCAGCAGTCAGATCCTGATCCACACCGTCGTCGAGGACGCGTTTCGGCAGGTCGGGCAGCGGGTCATGCTCGGACCGTCGATCCCCAGCGACCACACCGCCACCCTCGATGTCCTCACGACCCCGCGGTCGTGGACGGTGCTGTACGCCGACACGGCCGACGCGACTCCCCGCCGCGGGCTGAGCTTCCTGCGCGAGGCGCACGACCGGCTGCGCATCCCGGTGTGCGGGGTCGTCCGGAGCGGAACGGCGACGAGACCCGAACTCACCCACCTGTTCCGCGCGCTGGCGCAGTCGATCGCCGGGTCCGGCGGGTCGGCCGAAGCCTAGGCGTCGATCAGTCCGTGCCGGTCGACCCACGCGTGCACGTGGTCGAGCATCGTGTCGGGAACCTCGAGCTGCGGGGTGTGCCCCACGTTCGCGAGAATCACGCTGTCCCACCGCGGGTTTGCCGTCGCCACCTTGCGCGCCGCCGCGACCGGAACCAGCCGGTCACGGTCGCCGTGGAGCAGGAGAACGGGTTGCGCGATCGACTGCATGGTGTCGAGGTATCGGCGCGGGCGAGCCAGGACCCGCATCAGCGACCGGCTGGCCTGAAGGAACGCAGCATCCTCGGACGGCAGCCCGCGCCGGTATCCCGCGAGAGCCGCTGCGGCGTCGAGGGAATCTTCCGACGCCCGGCTCGGCTCGGCGAAGCACAGGTCGATCATCCGCGCGACCAACTGCCGGTCCGTCAACTTCCTGCTCGAGTACTGCAGGAACCGCTCCCCCACGAACGGCGTGAAGTACATCGCAAACTGCGCGGCGATCCGGGGGTCCGGGATCCGTTGCGCGACAGGGAGTGCGGGGTCGACGAGAACCAGCGCCGAAACCGTCTCGGGGTGCGCCGCCGCCTCGAACAGCGAGATCATGCCGCCCATCGAGTTGCCCATCAAAATCACGGGACCACCGACGACGTCCCGGAGGAAGCGATGCAGCACCTTGGCGTTGGCGCCGACCCCCGTCCGGCGATGCCCGGACGGACTGAGCCCGAATCCGGGGAGATCCACGGTGAGCACCCGGGTGCGCTCCGCGAGGACCGGTGCGATCCGGACCCAGTTGAGATGCGAGCCGCCGAGGCCGTGAACCATGACCACCGGAAGCGATCCGGTGTCGGCACCGTATTCGACCCAGTGGACGGGACCGTCGATGTCGACGACGCTGCCGGAGCCGCCCCACTGCTGCGCGAACTCCTGCCGGGCAGGTTCGCCGACTCTGTTCGGATCCACCATGTGTCCGTCCGTTCCGACTGTTGGCGTATCGAGGCCACCGGCCAGTCTACGGTGCACGCCCCGACGGGGGTGCGAGGTATCGATTGCATGTAATTTCTTCGAGAGGCCCGGCCGTCGATTCTACTTATGTGCCGCTCATGCATTTAACGCATACGTCACATCGAAGTCGTCACTCGTCACGTTTGCGAGCAATAGTGGGTCAAACACGCAAGATTGCATGTAATCGAGGATGGAGGGATACGATGACCGGCAGCCACGCGCTGAACGAACTCGCCAAGGAATCCCGCATGGGTGGGCTCGGGACGGAGACCACCGACCGCGAGATCCGACGAATCGACCTCTCGGACTTCGATGCTCGACGCTCGGACATCACCGAACAGCTGTGGAACGCGGCGGTCGACGTCGGCTTCTTCCAGGTCTACAACCACGGCATCGACGTCGCCGACGTGCGCAGGGCGTTCGCGATGTCCGAGCAGTTCTTCGCCCTCGATTCGGCCGTGAAGGCGCAGTACCCGCTGAAGAGGGGCTTCAACTCCGGGTGGGAGAGCAAAACCCAGGTGCGCCCGTCCATCGGCGTCCCGGATGAGAAGGAGTCGTACCAGATCACCCGTCCGCACATGGGCGACCTGTGGCCCACCGAGGAGGAGTTGGCCGGTTTCCGCGACACGATGCTCGGGTTCGAGGCGCAGTGTTGGGACGTGGCGATGCGACTGCTGTCGTGCTTCGCCGACAAGCTCGGGTTCGAGCGCGACTTCTTCGCCGAGGCCCATGACCCGTCGGTGGACAGCTACCAGAGCACCCTGCGCATGCTGCACTACTTCGCCATCCCGGAGCACCTTCGGAGCGACCTCGGCCTGTGGCGCGCCGGCGCCCACACCGATTTCGACTGCCTCACCCTGCTGTTCCAGCAAGAAGGCCAGGGCGGTCTGCAGGTGCTGCCGGGCAAGGAGATGGACACCCAGGAGTGGACGCCCATCGAGCCGTCCGAGGACGCGATCACCTGCAACATCGGCGACATGCTGATGCGGTGGAGCGACGACCGGTTGCCGTCCAACTTCCACCGCGTCAAGAGCCCCGGACCGGACGGCGACCACGGCGCCCGCTACAGCCTCGCGTTCTTCGCCCAGGCCAACCGCGACGTCGTCATCTCCGGACCCGCGGGCAAGTACCCCGACATCACCGCCGAGGACTACCTCTACCAGCGCGTCAACGCGAACTTCGCCAAGGAAAAGTAAGTTGAACGCATGCTGCGACGACAGGTGAGACCACGATGACGATCGGGGGCGTGCTGCTCGCCGCCGGGGCCGGTTCGCGCATGGGCATGCCCAAGGCACTCGTCGTCGGCGCGGACGGAGAACCGTGGCTCGCGCGCGGCGTGCGAGTGCTGTCGGAGGCCGGATGCGGGCCGACCGTCGTGGTGCTCGGGGCCAGCGCCGACGAGGCAGAGGACCTACTGCCGGCCGGCGTCCCCGTCACCGTCGGGATCGCGGAAGACTGGAAGTCGGGGCTGTCGGCCTCCCTGCGCCGGGGGCTGGAGGTCGCGGCGACGTTCGACGACGTCGATGCCGTCGTCATCACCCTGGTCGATCTCCCCGACCTCGGTGTCGACGCCGTCCGTCGGGTGGCGTCGGTGCCGCCCGGCGACGCCCGCTCGGCGCTCCGTCAGGCCCACTACTCCGGACGCCCGGGTCACCCCGTGCTGATCGGCCGCGACCACTGGCTTCCGTTGCGGCGCAGCCTCACCGGGGACTCCGGTGCACGGAAATACCTCGGGGCACACGGCGCCGAGGCCGTCGACTGCTCCGACCTGGGGTCGGGCCGCGACGTCGATTCGCCGCGCGAACTCCGCTAGCCCCCGGGACGAACCGGACGCTCGTTCGATCTGACGCAACGGGCGTCCCGTTGGTCCGGCACCTTCAGCGGCTGACCGCCTTCTTGTACCGCCGGATCGCGAACGGCACGAAGATCACCAGCAGCACCGCCGACCATGCCAGGGAGGCGATGATCGGGTGCTGCAACGGCCACGCGTCGGGAACGGTCATGGCCGGGTTGGTGTTTCCGAACAGTTCCCGCACGGCCTGCGTCACCGCGGACACCGGATTCCATTCCGCGATCACCTTCAGCGGTCCGGGCAGGTTGGTGGTCTCGACGAACGTGTTCGCGATGAACGAGAGCGGGAAAATGACGATGAAGCTGGCGTTGTTGAACACCTCCGGTGTCCGGATCCACAGGCCGACCACCGCCATCACCCAGGACAGCGCGTAGGCGAACAACAGCAGGAGCAGGTAGCCGAGCAGCGCTTCGCCGAGGCTCGAGTGGATGCGCCACCCGATGATCAGGCCGGTCAGCGACATCACGACGAGGCTGACGATGTTGATCAGGACATCGGTGGAGGTGCGGCCGAGGAGCACGGCGGACGGGGCCATCGGCAGCGACCGGAACCGGTCGATGATCCCCTTCTGCAGATCCTCGACCATCCCGAGACCCGTCCACGTGGCCCCGAAGATGACTGTCTGCGTGAAGATCCCGGCGATCAGGAATTCGCGGTAGGACATCCCGGGAACCTGGATGGCACTACCGAACACGTACGCGAACAGCAGCACGAACATGATCGGTGACAACGTGGTGAACACGATGAGGTCGGGGACGCGCTTGATCTTGATCATGTTGCGCTTGGCGATCGTGAGCCCGTCCGCGAGTGCGGTGTGCACGGACGCCGTCTGTGGGGCGCTCATGAGATGTGCTCCTCTTCGGCTTCGTGTCCGGTCAGGGTGAGGAAGACGTCGTCCAGGGTCGGTCTGCGCAGGCCGACGTCGAACACCTTCACTCCTCGAGTGGAGAGGCGGCCCAGCGCCTCGACGAGGGCGTCCGCACCGCCGGTCACCGGCACCGTCACCCGGCGGACGTTTTCTTCGACGAGAATGTCGCCTGCGGCGAGCGGGGCCAGTTCGTCGCGCACGACGGAGAGCTCGATGCCCTCCCGGACGCTCAGCTCGATGCGCTCACCACCCACACGGTCCTTCAATTCGTCGGCGGTTCCGCGGGCGATGACCGAACCGTGGTCGATCACCGCGATCTGGTCGGCGAGGCGCTCGGCCTCTTCCATGTACTGGGTGGTCAGGAGAAGCGTGGTGCCCCTGGCGACGAGATTGTCGATGACGTCCCAGAGGGCCAGCCGGGCGCGGGGGTCGAGCCCGGTGGTCGGTTCGTCCAGGAACAACACTTCCGGCTCGGCCACGAGCGCTCCCGCGAGGTCGAGACGCCGGCGCATGCCACCCGAGTAGCCCTTCACGGGACGATCTCCCGCCTCGACCAGATCGAACTGTTCGAGCAGTTCACGGGCGCGCGCCTTGCTGCGTTTGCCCCCGAGGTGGTAGAGCCGCCCGACCATCTCGAGGTTCTCGAAACCGGTGAGGTACTCGTCGACCGCCGCATACTGCCCGGACGCGCCGATCCGGGATCGGAGCACCCGCGCATCGTGGACGACGTCGAGACCGGCCACCTCCGCCCGGCCGGCGTCCGGGACGAGAAGGGTGGTGAAGACCCGCACCGCCGTCGTCTTGCCTGCGCCGTTCGGGCCGAGCAGTGCCATCACCGTTCCCGACGGGACCGCGAGGTCGACCCCGTCCAGCGCTGTGACCTTGCCGTACTTCTTGACCAGACCCTCTGCCGTTATCGCATCGACCATCAGAAGTTCCCATCCGTTGGCGTGTGAACCCCAGTGTGACTCGAGGCACCGACAGGTTGCGAGGAATATTCGACGTTCCCGGCGGGCCCGGTGCGGCGGTAGTCTGAAAATCCGAGCAGGTCAGCGCGCAGATCTTCGGCAGGAGACAGTGATGTCCGACGCGACGTCGGAACTCCGGACGGGCCGTGCGGCCTTCGAGCGACGAGACTGGCGCGACACCTACGCACGACTGTCGGGCGCCGACCGGCAGACCCCACTGTCCGGTGACGACCTCGAACTGGTCGCCACCGCCGCCTACCTGCTCGGTGAGGACGACGCCAGCACCGAATGGTGGGAACGGGCGGTGTACGAGTGGGCCCGCGTGGGTCGACCGGTGCGCTCCGCGCGGTGCGCGTTCTGGCTCTCGTTCGTCCTGATCATGCGGGGCGAGCAGGCGCGCGGCGGCGGCTGGCTGGGCAAGGCCCAGCGACTGCTGGACACCGCGGGCGTCGATTGCGCCGAGCGGGGCTACCTGCTGGTGCCGCAGGGACTGCAACGGATCGACGCCGGCGACGGCAAGGCCGCCCACGACATCTTCCGTGCGATCACGGAGGCGGGCACCCGGTTCGCCGACCCGGATCTGACGACGCTCGGGGTGCTGGGCACCGGCCATTCGCTCGTCCTGCTGGGGGACGTTGCCGACGCGGTGTCCGCGTTCGACGAGGCGATGGTCGGGGTGACGTCCGACGAGGTGTCCCCGGTGGTGGCGGGGATCGTGTACTGCGCCGTGATCGAGCAGTGCCAGAACATCTGCGATCTCCGCCGGTCCAGGGAATGGACTGTGGCGCTGGAGGAGTGGTGCTCTTCGCAACCCGACCTCGTCCCGTACCGCGGTCAGTGCCTCGTCCACCGCGCCGAGATCCTGCAACTGCAGGGCGATTGGCCCACGGCGATGGACTCGGCGCGGCGGGCACACGAGCGGCTCGCCTCGCACGCCGCGGCCGGGTCCGCCGCCTACGTGATGGCCGACCTCCACCGCCTGCGCGGCGAGGTCGCCCAAGCCGAGAAGTTGTTCCTGGAGGCGAACCGCTGGGGCAGGCGACCGCAGCCCGGACTCGCGCTGCTGCGGATGGCGCAGGGGCGGTTCGGCAGCGCGGCCGCCTCGATCCGCTGTGCGGTGGACGAGTCCACCGGCGCCGTGGAACGCGCCAGGCTGCTGCCCGCCTACGTGGACATCCTGCTCGCCGCCGGCGACGTTCCGGCCGCTCGCACCGCCGCCGACGAACTCGACTCGATCGCAACACGGTTCGCGATCCCCTACCTGTGCGCACTGTCCGCGCAGGCGTCGGGATCGATGCTGCACGCCGAAGGACGGGGCAGCGACGCACTGACCGTTCTGCGCGACGCGTGGCGGCGCTGGCAGGACATCGGCGCGCCCTACGAGTGCGCGCGGGTCCGGGAGTCGGTCGCGCTGGTGTGCCGCGACCTGGGTGACGACGACACCGCGCAGATGGAGCACGACCTCGCGTCCGCCACCTACCGGCAACTGGGTGCCCTCCCGGACCTCGAACGCCTCCGGGCAGAGTTCCGCCCCGACCCGGCGGCCGCCACGCCGCTGACCCCGCGTGAAGTGTGTGTGCTCCGCCTCGTGGCCGCGGGCAAGAGCAACCGCGCGGTGGCGACGGAACTGTTCCTCAGTGAGAAGACGGTCGCACGGCACCTGAGCAACATCTTCGTCAAGCTGGGCATCTCGTCGAGGTCCGCGGCCACCGCCTATGCGTACGAGCATCACCTCGTCGAGCCGTCTGCATGAAAGTACCCATACGGTCGTACGTATCTGCGCCATTCTCCCGACGCGCCGAGATCGGCCCGGTCATAGCGTTGAGCATGACCACCGATCACCCGAGGGAAGAAGGCACACGATGTCCACAGAACGCTTCGACACGATCGTGATCGGTGCCGGACAGGCCGGCCTCGCCACCGGTTACCACCTCACAAGATGCGGGCAGCGGTTCGTGATCCTCGACGCTCACGATCGCGTCGGGGACGTGTGGCGGGAGCGGTTCGACTCGCTCCGGCTCTACAGTCCCGCCCGGTATGACGGTCTGCCCGGCTGGGGAATTCCGGCCCGGGGTTGGTCCTGGCCTGGTAAGGACGAGGTGGCCGACTACTTCGAGGCCTACGCGGAGCGATTCGCGCTGCCGATCCGGACCGGCACCACCGTCGACGGCCTGTCCCGTGTCGGCGACCGTTACGTCGTCACGGCGGGGACGGACCGATTCGAGGCCGACAATGTCGTCGTCGCCTCCGGAACGTGGCAGTCCCCGGTCCTTCCGGATCTGGCGGAGCGTCTCGATCCCCGGATCCGGCAACTGCATTCGAGCGACTACCGCAATCCGTCCCAACTGCAGGACGGGCCGGTGCTGGTGGTCGGGTGCAGCCACTCCGGCGCGGACATCGCGCTGGAAGTCTCCCGTTCGCATCGCACCACGATCTGCGGGCCGGTCCGCGGGGAGGTGCCGTTCGACCTCGAGGGACGCCTCGCCCACATCGCGATCCCGATCATGTGGTTCATGGCCAATCACGTTCTGACGGAACGCACACCCGTCGGCCGGAAGATGCGCACCCACGTCCGCTCGGGGGGCGGACCACTCCTGCGGGTCAAGCGAGCCGACCTGGCCGCCGCCCGTGTGGAGCACTTCCCCGCGAAGGTCACCGGCGTCCACGACGGCAGACCGGTCCTCGACGACGGCACCGCACTCGACGTCCGCAACGTCATCTGGTGCACCGGGTTCCGCAAGGACACGTCGTGGATCCAGATCCCCGTCACCGGATCCGACGGCTGGCCCGAGCAGTCCCGCGGAGTCTCACCGGACCATCCCGGACTGTACTTCGTGGGGCTGCCGTTCCTGCAGGCGTTCGCCTCGATGCTCACCGGCGGGGTCGGCAGGGATGCCGGGTATGTCGCAAAACACATTGCGCGCAGACAGACTCGGGCCGACCTCAGGCCGTCAGCACCAACCCTGACGTAGGCACACCGGTCCCGGCGGTGATGAGGACGTTCTGCACGCCGGAGACCTGGTTCACGGACGTGCCACGGATCTGACGCACACCCTCGGCGATGCCGTTCATCCCGTGGATGTAGGCCTCGCCGAGCTGGCCTCCGTGGGTGTTGAGCGGCAGACTGCCGTCGAGGTCGATGGCACCGTCGGCGATGAAGTCCTTGGCCTCACCGCGGCCGCAGAAGCCGAGTTCTTCGAGCTGCATCAATACGTATGGTGTGAAGTGGTCGTAGAGGACGGCCAGATCCATGTCCTGCGGTCCGAGCCCGGCCTGATCCCACAGCTGCCTCCCGACCAACTCCATCTCGGGCAGACCCGCGAGCTCCGGGCGGTAGTAGCTGGTCATGATGTACTGGTCGCTGCCGCTCCCCTGAGCCGCCGCGGCGATCACGGCCGGTTTCTGCTTCAGATCCTTCGCCCGCTCCGGTGACGTGACGACGATCGCGATGCCGCCGTCGGACTCCTGGCAGCAGTCGAGCAGGTGCAGAGGCTCGGCGATGAACCGGGAGTTCTGGTGGTCCTCGAGGGTGATCGGCTTGCCGTAGAAGAAGGCGTTCGGATTGGTGGCGGCGTGCTTGCGGTCGGTGACCGCGACCCGTCCGAAATCCTCGCTCGTAGCGCCGTATTCGTGCATGTACCGCTGGGCGACCATCGCGACGAACGCCGCCGGCGTCGACAGGCCGTGCGGGTAGGAGAACGCGTTGTCGGTACCCGACGAGTTCACCTGCTGCACCAGACCGGAGTTCACCTGCCCGAACCGCATCCCCGACCGCTCGTTGAACGCCCGGTACGCCACCACCACGTCGGCGACACCGGTGGCCACGGCCATCGCCGCCTGCTGCACGGTCGCGCACGCCGCGCCCCCGCCGTAGTGGATGCGGCTGAAGAACTTCAGGTCCGGAATGCCGACCGAACGGGCCACGGCCGCTTCGGTGTTGGTGTCCATCGTGAAGGACGTCAGACCGTCCACGTCCACGGGGGTCAGCCCGGCGTCGTCCAGCGCCGCGGTGACCGCCTCTGCCGCCAGCCGCAATTCGCTCCGGCCCGAGTTCTTCGAGAAGTCGGTGGCGCCGATCCCGGCGATGACAGCCTTGCCCGACAACCCGCTCATGCACCCGCTCCGTTCGTGCGTCCGTCCAGGACGAGGGTCACCTTCGACGTGATGTGGTCGCCGAGACCGTTCTTCCCGACGACGTCCAGCGTGACGACGCCGTCGTCCACCGACGCCACCGTGCCGCTCAGCGTGAGGGTGTCGTACGCGTACCACGGAACCCCGAGACGCAACGCGATCGACTTGATCACCGCGTTCGGTCCCGCCCAGTCGGTGACGAACCGCTGCACCAGACCCGTGTCGGTGAGGATGTTGACGAAGATGTCCTTCGACCCGCGTTGCTGCGCCAGGTCGCGGTCGTGGTGGACGTCCTGGAAATCGCGTGTCGCCAGCGCGGCCGAAACGACGAACGTCGGGTCGCCGGTCACCGTCAATTCCGGAAGCGTCGTTCCCACCGCGACATCGAGTGTGGACGTCATGACTGCTCCTTCGCTCCGCGCTGCCACGCGTACAGGGTCCACGGCGTGCCGCCCGTCTCGTCGTCGCCCGGGAAGTCGAGGTAGATCGCCTCCACCGGCATCCCGACCGTCACCTCGGCGGGGTCGACACCGCGCAGCTCACCGAGCATGCGGACGCCTTCCTCCAGTTCGACCAGCGCCACCACGAACGGCAGCGAGCGTCCCGGAACCTTCGGTGCGTGGTGGACCACGTAACTGAACACCGCGCCGCGGCCCGACGCGACGACGTAGTCCGTCGTCTCCGCCTTGTCCTTCCACAGCGCGGGCACCGGCGGGTGCTGCAGCGATCCGTCCTCCCGCTGCTGGATCCGCAACTCGTGCGCGGCAACCCCGTCCCAGAAGAACTGGGTGTCCTGCGAGGCGCTGGGCCGCATCAACTTGGCGGGGTCCAGATCGTCGAAGGACGCGCCCCGACCGTTCGCCGAAGATGCCACCGGTTCAGCGGGTTTCGGGGCGAACTTCAGGATGCGGAACAGCATCTCGGCCACGACCTCGCCGGTGCCGTCGCCGTTCGCGACCCGCCACAGGCTGCGGGTGGTGAAGAACCACCCCTCACCGAGGCCCGTCTTCTTCGGACCCACGAGTTCCTCGAGGGTCGTGGTGATGGTGACCTCCTCGCCGACCTTCAGGTAGCGGTGGTAGATCTGATCGCAGTTGGTGGCGACGACGGACGTGAACCCGGCCTCGTCGAGGATCGTCGTCATGCGCCCGAGCGGGTCGTCGGGTTGCCGAACCGCGTTCAGCCCCTGCATCGTCCACACCTGCGCCATCGCGGGCGGGGCCACGATGGCGTCGTGTCCCGCTGCCCGCGCCGCCGCCTCGTCGACGTAGATCGGATTCCTGTCGCCGATCGCCTCCACCCAGTTGCGGATCATCGGCAGGTTGATCGGGTCCCGCCCGGGGCGGGGAGCGCTCGGGCCCGCCGACCGGACCTCTTCTGCGGCAGCGAGAATCTGTTCGGAACTCATTTCGCGCGGCGCTCCTATCGCGGGACTCGGGGAAGTTTCAGACCGGCTGTCGCGATCAGCTCGCGCATCACCTCGTTGACACCGCCACCGAACGTGATGACGAGGTTGCGCTTCACCTGCATGTCGAGCCACCTCATGAGGTCGGCGGTCTCCGGCTCGGACGGGTCGCCGTAGCGTCCGACGATCTCTTCGACGAGCCGGCCGATGCGCTGAATACGTTCGGTGGCGAACACTTTCGTCGCGGACGCGTCGGCGATGTCGACGGCGTCCGCCTCACTCGACGCCACCTGCCAGTTGAGTAGTTCGTTGAGGCGGAACGTCGCGTGGATTTCGCCGAGCGCGCGACGTACGTCCGGCTCGTCGAGCAGTTCGTGCGCGACCGCCCAGTTGCGGATGCGGTCGTAGAGACCTCCCACCCGGCCTGCCGGTCCGAGCATGACGCGTTCGTGGTTGAGCTGGGTGGTGATCAGTCGCCAGCCCTGATTCTCCTCACCGACCAGCATGTCCGCGGGAACCCGGACGTCGGAGTAGTAGGTGGCGTTGACGTGATGCGCACCGTCGCACGTGATGATCGGCGTCCAGCTGTAGCCCGGGTCCTTGGTGTCCATGATCAGGATGGAGATGCCGCGGTGACGCGAATCCGCCGAGCCCGTGCGGACGGCGAGCCACAGGTAGTCGGCGTCGTGACCGCCGGTGGTGAAGATCTTCTGCCCGTTGACGATGTACTCGTCACCCACGCGCGCGGCCGTGGTCCGCAGCGCCGCGAGGTCGGTGCCCGCGTCCGGTTCGGTGTAGCCGATCGCGAAGTGCACCTCGCCGGCCAGGATCGCAGGCAGGAATTTGCGCTTCTGCTCCTCGGTCCCGTACTTCTGCAGCGTCGGACCCACCGTCTGCAACGTGACCGCGGGCAGCGGCACGTCGGCACGGGTCGCCTCGTTGACGAAGATCTGCTGCTCGATCTCGCCGAAACCGCGGCCCCCGAACTCCACCGGCCAGCCCACACCGAGCCAGCCGTCCTTGCCCATCCGGCGGATGACCTCGCGGTAGGTGCTGCCGTGGCGCTCCGTGCGCATCACCTCGGCCTCGGCCGGCGAGATCAGCCCGGAGAAGTAGCGCCTCAGTTCCGCTTGCAGCTCACGCTGCTCGTCGGTCAGATCGATGAACACCGGGCCCCCACGAGGTCGAGTCGGTACGAGGCGCCGCCCACGAGGCGGGCCAGGTCTTTGGCGGTCGAGTAGTAGCGATGCAGCGGGTACGTGACGTCGACGCCGACCCCGCCGTGCAAGTGGTGCAGAACCTGCATGGCGGCAGGCACTTCGGCGGCGATCCAGTACGCCATCACGTCCAGATCGTCCTGAGCGTCCAGGCCTTCGGACACGCGCCACGACGCCGCGAGCGCCGACACGTGGAGGGTGCGGGACGTGACGTAGACGTCGGCGATCTGCTGCGACACGGCCTGGAACGTGGCGAGCGGCTTACCGAACTGGTGGCGCGTCGCGAGGTGCTCTCCTGCCAGAACCGTTGCGCCCGACAGCAGGCCGTCCGCGACCGCCCCGATCGACGCCAGGGCGATGCGGTACAGCGTCTGCACGCCGTCGTCGCCGGCCGCGAGCAGTTCGCCCCGCGCGCCGTCGAATGCGATCGCGAATTCGGGGCTCCCCGACGCCGAGGGTGTCGGTGTGAGCGTGACGCCGGCCGCGCCCGGGTCCACCAGCACCACCCCGGTGTCCGTGGGCACGAGGATCCGGTGCGCCCGCTCGGCGAACGGAACCGCGAGCACATGCCCGGTGACGGAGTAGCCGTCACCGTCCGCGACCGCGGTCACCGAGGGGCGTGCCGGGAACTGCGCCCCGGGTTCGGCGAGCGCCGCGGTGAACGTGCGGCCGTCGACGAGACCGGTGAGCAGTGCGTCCTGTTGCGCGTCGTCGCCCAGCGCGACGATGGGCAGCACACCGAATCCGAGCGTTGCGAGGGCCGGGACCTGCGCCGCCTTCCGCCCGACCTCGGTGAGCAGCGCACCGACGTCGGTGACCGAGAGCCCTTCGCCGCCGAGACGTTCCGGCAGTGCGAGGGTCAGCAGGTCGGCGTCGGCGAAAGCGGCCCAGAGGGCGTCGCCGTCGAGGTCGCGGGCCAGCAGTCCGGCCGCGACCTGGGCCACGGCCTCCTGGGTTTCGTCTCGAGTGAAGTCCACGCTGACAATCCCACTTTCAATTTAGAACGTGTTCTAGTTGTATCACCATCCCGGACCTCGCGAAAGACCATCGCGACGCGGCTCAGCCCCGCGGCAGCCCGAGAATCCGTTCGGCCGCGACCGTCAGGAGGATCTGCGTCGTTCCGCCCGCGATGGACAGGCACCGCGTGTTGAGGAACTCTCGCGCCAGCGGACCCTCCACCCAGCCGTCCGCGCCACCGAGTTCCATCGCGAATTCCGCGACCGCCTGCCGCTGGCGGACACCGACCAGCTTGCGGACACTCGATTCGGGTCCGGGATCCTGACCGTCCAGCTGCCGGAGGGTGGTGCGCAGTTCGAGCTGCGAGCCGACGAGCGCGTTGCCGATGAGATGCCCGAGCTGGTCGTCGGTCACCGGGTCGCCGTCCCCCGCGAGCGCGAGCAGTTCCTCCATCGCCGCACCGAGCGAGGAGCCTCCACCCATCGCCACCCGCTCGTTCGCCAGCGTGGTGCGGGCCAGTTTCCAGCCGTCGCCGAGATTCCCGACCACCAGCTCGTCCGGCACGAACACGTCCTCGAGATACACCTCGTTGAACAGGGCGTCGCCGGTGATCTCGCGCAGCGGCGAGATGGTGATGCCGGGGCTCGTCATGTCGACGAGGAAGTAGCTGATGCCCTTGTGCTTGGGCGCGTCCCGGTCGGTGCGGGCCAGGCAGATCGCCCAGTCCGCTTCCTGCGCCCTCGACGTCCACACCTTCTGACCGTTCAGCCGCCACCCGCCGTCCACCTTCTCCGCGGACGTCCGGAGCGCCGCGAGGTCGGAGCCGGCGCCGGGTTCGCTGAACAGCTGGCACCAGATGATCTCGCCGCGCAGCGTCGGGGTCGCGAAACGCTCGATCTGCTCGGCGCTGCCGTGCTCGAGGATCGTCGGAACGGCCCACCAGCCGATCACGAGGTCGGGTCTGCCGACCCCGGCGGCCGCCAGTTCCTCCTCGATCAGGATCTGCTCCGCGGCCCGCGCACCCCGCCCGTAGGGCGCGGGCCAGTGCGGTGCCAGGTAGCCCGATTCCGCGAGAGCCGCACGCCGCTCCGACTCCGGGCGCGCCACCAGCTCGGCGATCTCGGCGCGAATCTGCGCCCGCTCGTCGTCGAGCCCCGTCAGGTCGATCGACAGGTGTCTGCGAACGCCTGCCCTCGTCAGTTCCGTGACCCGCGCCCGCCAGCGAGCGGAGCCGCCGAGCAGCTGCCGCAGCGACGTCGCGCGGCGCAAGTAGAAGTGCGCGTCGTGTTCCCAGGTGAAGCCGATCCCGCCGAGCACCTGGATGCAGTCCTTGGCGGTCTCGACGGCAGCGTCGAGCGTGATCGACGCCGCGACCGCGGCCGCGATCGGCAGCTCGCCGCCGTCCGCCTCCCACGCGTCCTCCGCCGCCACGGCCGCATCCCACGCCGCCGCACCGGACTGTTCGACGCGGCACAGCATCTCCGCGCACAGATGCTTGATCGCCTGGAACGATCCGATCGGTTTGCCGAACTGCTCGCGAATCTTGGCGTACTCCACCGCCGTTCGCAGACACCAGGCCGCGATCCCGGACGCCTCCGCCGCGGCGAGGGTCGCGGCGAGGTCGGGCACGAGCCCGTCCGGCACCCCCGCGAGCACCCGGTCGGCCGCGACCGCCACACGATCGCACCGCACCCGCGCGAGCGGGCGGCTCTTGTCGATCGTGTCGGCGACCGTGATGTGCAGGCCGTCGGATTCGCCGTCGACCAGACACCACACGACGCCGTCACCCGCGTCGGCAGGCAGCAGCACGGACACCCCCGTGTCCCCGCCGATCGCGAAGCCCGCATCGCCGGTGAGCGTCAGCCCGCCGTCGGCCCCGAGGGTCGCGTTCACCGGGGAGTTGCTGCCGAGGGCCACCGCGCACGGCATCGCGCCGTCGGCCAGGTCCTCGGACCACCGTTTCGCGGCGGCGCCGGAGCTGCGGCCGACGACGAGCGCGGCGAGAGCGGTCGAGAGAACAGGACCCGGGACGAGTTCGGTCGCGGCCTGTTCGAGCATCGCGGCGAGATCGACGATCTCCGCTCCCGACCCACCGACCGCGTCGGGCACGGCGACCGAGAAAATTCCGAGCGAGGCGAAGGACTGCCACGACGTCCGCCACGAATCTGCTGGTCCTTGCCGTACTGTGACCAGCGGGTCCGTGGACCGCGCCCAAGCCTGGATCGAACCCGCTGCAGCCCTCTGTTCCTTGGTGGTGGCGATTGTCACAACGGGTATCCGCCTCTCCTGAATGACACATTCGTCTAGAACGTGTTCTAATATGACACCTGGCCATGAGTCAAGGCGCGAAGGAAAACAGGTAATGACGACCAGCTCTCGATCACGGTCCACGACGGTCGCTGCGGCGACGCTGGGCGAGGACGATCTCAGTTCCAACGCGCAGAAGGAACGGCGCAAGCGGATCCTCGACGCGACCCTGGCCCTGGCCTCCAAGGGCGGATACGAAGCCGTGCAGATGCGGGCCGTCGCCGAACGCGCCGACGTCGCCGTGGGGACGCTGTACCGCTACTTCCCGTCCAAGGTGCACCTGCTGGTGTCGGCGCTCGCCCGCGAGTTCGAGCGGATCGACTCGCGGGGAAAGAACCCGCCGGGCCGGAACCCGCTCGAGCGGATGCAGCTGATCCTCAGCCAGATCACCCGGGCCATGCAGCGCGATCCACTGCTGACCGAGGCCATGACGCGCGCCTTCATGTTCGCCGACGCGTCCGCCGCCGCCGAGGTCGATCAGGTGGGCAAGCTGATGGACCGTCTGTTCGCCCGCGCGATGACGGACACCGAGCCCACCGAAGACCAGTTGGCCGTCGCCCGCGTCATCTCCGACGTGTGGCTGTCGAACCTGGTGGCCTGGCTCACCCGCCGCTCGTCCGCGACCGATGTCGCGAATCGCCTCGAACTCACCGTCGAACTGCTGCTCGGTGACGGAAGCCGCAGACCCGAATAGGACGCGATCGGGGCACAGCCCCGACCGACAACGCGCTCACAGCCGTCACATCCCCTAGATTTGAACATGTGAGCGCCCATGATCTGCCCATCGAACTTCGTCGTGCCCTCTCGCGGGTTGCGCGGACCCCTCGCCTGCTCGTCGCTTCCGATTACGACGGCACGATGGCCCCCATCGTCTCCGACCCCGAGAAGGCGTTCCCCCACGCCGAATCGGTGCGCGCTCTCCGCGCCCTGGCCAGCCTCGCCGGAACGACGGCGGCCGTGATCTCGGGCCGAGCACTCAAGGACCTCGCCGCGCTGTCACGGCTGCCCGCCGAGGTTCAACTGGTCGGCAGCCACGGCTCGGAATTCGACATCGGGTTCATCCATGCGATCGACGCCGACGCCAAGAAACTTCTCGGTGAGATCACCGAGGAACTCACCCGGATCGCCACGCTGCACGCCGGCACGTCGGTGGAAGCGAAGCCGGCGAGCGTCGCCCTCCACGTCCGCAACGCCGATGCGGAGGAAGGCGCCCTGGCCCTGGCCGCGGTGCGCGCCGACGCCGGACAGCGGGTGGGCGTGCAGGTAACCGAGGGCAAGTCCGTCATCGAACTGGCCGTCGTCGCCACCGACAAGGGCCACGCACTCGACCTGATCCGCCACCAGGACGGTGCGACGGCAGCCGTCTTCGTCGGCGACGACGTCACCGACGAGAAGGCGTTCGCCCGCCTCCAGGGCCCCGACCTCGGCGTGAAGGTGGGCCCCGGCGAAAGCCTCGCCGAATTCCGGGTGTCGACCACCGAAGACGTGGCCACGGCCCTCGCGTTCCTGCTCGACGAGCGCCGCACCTGGCTGTCCGGGGCACACGCCCCGCCGATCGAGCGCCTCACCATGCTCGCCAGCCCGCGGACCGTCGCCCTCGTCACCCCCGACGCGACCCTCACCTGGCTGTGTCATCCCGAACCCGACTCGGCGTCCGTGTTCGCGCATCTGCTCGGCGGACCGGAAGCCGGCCACTTCAGCGTCGGCCCGCACCGGAGTGCGCTGCCGCTGAGCCAGCGGTACATCGACAGCACCATGACCGTGCAGACACGGTGGGCCAGCCTGTCCGTCACCGACTACCTGCCGCACGACGTCCGCCAGGGCCGCACCGACCTGACCCGGGTGATCAGCGGGCAGGCCGCCGCCGTCGTGACGTTCGCACCGCGGCCCGAGTTCGGGCAGGGCCAGGTCATCCTCGAGGCGGTCTCCGAGGGACTGCGGGTGCACGGCACCAACGAGCCGATCGTGCTGCGCTCCCCCGGCGTGCAGTGGAACGTCACGTCCGACGGCAACCAGCAGACCGCGCATGCTGTCGTCGACCCGTCCGGCGGCGATGTCGTCCTGGAATTGCGGTGCGGCACCGAAGAACTCGGACCGTCGGAGACGCCCGAGGAGGAGCGCCGCGCACTGGCCGAATCGTACTGGTCGGACTGGGCGAAGAGCCTCACCCTGCCCACGCTCAAACCCGACCTGATGAAGCGCTCCGCGCTCACCCTCCGCGGCCTGGTGCACGTCGACTCCGGAGCGATCATGGCGGCCGCCACCACCTCGCTGCCCGAGGAAATCGGCGGCGTCCGCAACTGGGACTACCGCTACTGCTGGCTGCGTGACGCGGCGCTCACCGCGTCCGCGCTCGTCAGTCTCGGTTCCCTCAGCGAGGCCGAGGGCTACCTCGACTGGGTGCACGACGTCCTCGAGACGCTGCCCGGCCCCGAACGCCTGCACCCCCTCTACACGCTGCACGGTGGCGGTCTGCCGCCCGAGGCCGTCATCGACTCGCTGCCCGGCTACGCGGGCTCGCGGCCGGTGCGCATCGGTAACGCGGCCAACCAGCAGGTGCAACTCGACGTGTTCGGACCCATCGTCGAGCTCATCCACGACCTGTCCCACGCCCGCGAGAAGCAGGGCGTCGAGGTGGCGCTCAACGACCGCGACTGGGAACTGGTCTGCGCGATGGTCGAGGCCGTCGAACGTCGCTGGTTCGAACCCGATCACGGCATCTGGGAGATCCGCGACAACCCGCGTCACCACGTGTACTCCAAGGTGATGGGCTGGGTCACCGTCGACCGCGCGGTGGCGTTGGCCGAGCACTTCGGCCGCGACGTCGAGCCCGGCTGGACGCCGTTGCGCGACAAGATCGCCGAGGAGGTGCGCGAGAAGGGCTGGAAGGACGAGGTCCGCTCGTTCACCGCCGCCTACGACGGCACCGACCTCGACGCCGCCACCCTGTACATCGGGCTGTCGGGGCTGATCGACCCGTCCGACGAGAAGTTCGCCGCCACCGTCACGGCCACCGAGGCGGAATTGCGCAGCGGTTCGACCGTGTACCGGTACCACCACGACGACGGACTGCCCGGCACCGAGGGTGGGTTCCACCTCTGCGCTGCGTGGCTGGTCGAGGCGTACCTGCTGATCGGTCAGCGGTCGCAGGCGGAGGCGTTGTTCGCGCAACTGGTCGACGCCGCCGGGCCGACCGGACTGCTCAGCGAGGAGTACGACCCCGTGGCCGAGCGGTCGCTGGGCAACCACCCCCAGGCGTACAGCCACCTGGGACTGCTGCGCTGCGCTCAGCTCCTGGCCTAGCGCGTATGGGAGGGCCGGGTCAGCGCTTGACGGGCCCGGCCGTCGAACCCCGCAGCAGTTCGGTCTCGAGCATCTCGACGGTCGCGACGCCGGAGTGCGACGGGGACATGAGCAGGGCGCCTGCCCGGCGACCCTTCTCCTCCTGGGGTTGCCGGACGGTGGTCAGCCCCTCGCGCAGTGCGTCGTCGACTCCGTCGAATCCGGTGATCGACAGCCTGCCGGGCACGTCGATGCCCTGCCAGCGCGCCCAGTCCAGCGCGCCGAGCGCGAGGACGTCGGTGATGCACACGAGTGCGGTGATCCGCGGATTCACACCGAGTGCCTGCGCGGCAGCGGCGTGCCCCGACTTGCCGGTGTGCTCGAACCGCTCGACGACGGTCAGCGTCCGAGGGTCCAGGCCGGCGTCGGACATGGCGTCGCGCACTCCCTCGATGCGTTCGCGCTGGACGTGGAAGTTCGGTGACCGCAAACGCTCGGCATCGGCGACCCCGTCCGAGCGGTCACGCCCCAGCCTCATGCTCAGCACGCCGATGTCGCGGTGGCCGAGCCCGATCAGATAGTCGGCGAGGCCCCGCATCGCGCCGCGGTCGTCGATGCCGACGAGCGACGCACCCGGGATCTCCCGGGGCTGATCGCACACGACCATCGGCAGGTGACGCTCGCACACCGCCGCGAGGTACGGGTCGTCGTCCGCCACCGAGTACACGACGAACCCGTCGACGCCCGCCTGCTGCACGACCGCGGCGGCGTCCGCCTCCTCCCGACCCGGGCCCGCCGGAATCAGAAGCAGACCCTGCCCGGCGGCCTCGCACGACTCGGCCAGTCCGGACAGAAAGCTCATCGCGGCGGGGTCGCGGAAGGAGTAGCTGAGGGCCTCGGTGAGCAGCAGTCCGACGGCACCAGCCTTGCGGGTGCGCAGGGATCGGGCCACCGGGTCGGGGCCGGGGTAGCCGCGGCGCTTCGCCGCCTGCAGCACCCGGTCGCGCAGTTCCGCGGAGAGTTGATCCGGCCGGTTGTAAGCGTTGGACACGGTCGTTCGCGAAATATTGAGCTCGGCCGCGAGCGACGCCAGCGTGGCTTGGCGACGAGGCTGTCGAGACCTGGGCATAGGGGGACGTTAGTACCTGGCCCGCGTTCGGGCGCGTCGGGGCTGCACCGAAAGTGCACTACCAGGACCTATCCGCTAAAGTGCAACGGTAACGGTTTCCAATAGCGTTTAGCGTTCGTCTTCGGTCAGGAGTTTTCTGTGCGCGCTTCCTCAGGTTTTCGTGCCGCCACGGCGGCCGTCGGGCTGTCGTTCGCCGCGGCCCTCACCCTCACCGCATGCGGCTCCGACACGACCGGCGACGGCACACTGACGGTCGTCGCGTCGACGAACGTGTGGGGCAGCGTCGCGCAGGCCGTCGCCGGCGACAAGGTGGACGTCACCTCGATCATCACCGAACCGTCGTCCGACCCGCACTCGTTCGAGGCAAGCCCCACCGACGCCGCCGAGCTCACCGACGCCTCCCTTATCGTGTACAACGGCGGCGGGTACGACCACTTCGTCGACGACATCATCGGCACCGGCAACAGCGACCAGCTCACGGTCAACGCGTTCGACCTCCTCGAGGGCGGCGCGCACGCGGGCGAGGACGAGCACTCGGACGGCGGTGACTCGCCCGAGGGCCACGACCACGGCGACGTGAACGAACATGTGTGGTTCGACGTCGACACCGTCGACGCCACCGCGCAGTCCATCGCGGACAAGCTCGGCCAACTCGACCCCGACAACGCCGACGCCTACCAGGCCAACGCCGCCACCTTCCACGGCCAGCTCGAGCAGATCTCCGCGATCACCGACGGCATCGCGGCAGCGCACAAAGACGCACCTGTCGCCCAGACCGAACCGATCGCCTACTACCTGCTGCAGTCCGCGGGCCTGAAGGACGTCACCCCGCCCGACTTCACGAGCGCCATCGAGAACGGCAACGACCCCGCACCCGCCGCCATCGCCACGACGCGACAGCTGCTCACCGACAAGCAGGTGCAGGCCCTCGTCTACAACGTGCAGACACAGGACCGGGTCACCCAGGACGTGCGGGCCACGGCCGAGTCGGCGGGCATCCCCGTCGTCGAGGTGACCGAAACCCTGCCCGAAGGCCTGGACTACATTCAGTGGCAGACCAACACCGCCGAGTCGCTTGCTGCGGCTCTGCAATAGAACTGATCGGCTTGTGACAGAACCCACTTCGAAGAACGCCGGCAACGGTCACGTCCCCGCACTGGAATTGACGGGGGCGCGACTGTCCTTCGGCGAACGCACACTCTGGCAGAACCTCGACCTCACCGTGGAACCCGGCGAATTCGTCGCCGTCCTCGGACCCAACGGGTCGGGCAAGACGTCGCTGCTGAAGGTGCTGCTCGGCCAGCTCGCCCTCAGCTCCGGCACCGCGCGCATCGCCGGATCCCCGGCGCGGAAGGGCAATTCGCACGTCGGGTACATCCCCCAGCAGAAGTCACTCGACGACGGGCTGCCGCTGCGGGGCCGCGACCTCGTCGGGCTCGGCGTCGACGGCCACCAGTGGGGAACCGGCATCCTCCGGCGAGGCCGGCGCCGGGCCATCGTCGACGCGGCCGTCGCCGAAGTCGGCGCCCAGAACTACGCGGACGCCCCGATCGGTTCCATGTCCGGCGGTGAGCAGCAACGACTGCGTATCGCGCAGGCCCTCGTCGGCAACCCCCAGATCCTGCTGTGCGACGAACCGCTGCTCAGCCTCGACCTGGCCAACCAGAATCTCGTGTCGGGACTCATCGACCGGCGGCGCCGCACCCACGACACCGCGGTGCTGTTCGTCACCCACGAGATCAACCCGATCCTCCCCCTCGTCGACCGCGTGCTCTACCTCGTCGACGGACAGTTCCGCATCGGCAAACCCGAAGAGGTCATGACGTCGGAGGTGCTGTCCGAGCTGTACCGCACCGACGTCGAGGTGCTGCACGTACGCGGCCGCCTCGTCGTGATCGGCACCGGCGACGCCATCGACGCGCTCGGCAGCGCGGGCGGCCTCCGCCCCGGTGAAGGTGTGCACCACACGGACGAGGGGCACGCATGAGCAACAAATTCACCGACGCGATGTCACGCATGTTCGACGTCTCGGCCACCGTCGACCTCCTGCAGTACGACTTCGTCCAGCAAGCGTTGATCGCCGGCGCCATCCTCGGCCTGCTGGCAGGAGCGATCGGACCGCTGATCGTGAGCAGGCAGATGTCGTTCGCCGTGCACGGCACGAGCGAGCTGTCGCTGACCGGCGCGTCGGCGGCCCTGCTCATCGGCGTCAGCGTCGGGGCCGGCGCCATCGCCGGGTCGGTGGTCGCAGCGGTCCTGTTCGGGCTGCTCGGCGCGAAGGCCCGCGACCGCGACTCCGTGATCGGCGTGATCATGGCATTCGGGCTCGGTCTGTCGGTGCTGTTCATCTGGTCGTACCAAGGGCGCACCGGCACCAGCTTCTCCCTGCTGATCGGCCAGATCGTGGCACCCGGAGACAGCGGCCTCCAGCTGCTGCTGCTCTGCGCCGTGCTGGTCATCGGCGTCCTCGGCCTGATCTACCGCCCCCTCCTCTTCGCGAGCACCGACCCCGACGTCGCCGAGGCCCGCGGCGTCCCGGTGCGTGCACTGTCGATCGTGTTCGCCGTCCTCGTCGGCATCACAGCCGCCCTCGGCGTCCAGATCGTCGGGGCGCTGCTGGTGATGGCGCTGCTCATCACCCCCGCCGCAGCCGCCGCCTACGTCACCGCCAGCCCACTGAAGGCCACGATCCTGTCGATCGTGTTCGCCGAACTCGCCGCCGTCGGCGGCATCCTGCTGTCCCTCGCACCCGGAGTGCCCGTATCGAGCTTCGTCACCACGATCTCGTTCGTCATCTACCTCGTGTGCCGGCTCAGCGGATCCTCACGGCGCAAGAACGCCGGACGCATCACCCCCACCCACGCACACACGCACTGAGCCCGCCCTACAAGTGGTCGGGGAAATAAGGCGCCAACGTCGTCGCCACCCTCGTCGCCTGATCGCACGCCGCGTCGACTGTTGTGAAATCCTCCAACTCGCTGTACCCGATCATGAACTCGAGAATCCCCGGCTCGATCGCCACCGACACCGTGCACGCACTACCGCCGCGGAAATCCGACACCAGAGCACGCCGCCCGCCGATCTCGGTCTCACTCAGGACGTCGAAGCGGTCGTCGCTCCTCACGCTGTCGGGCGCTTCACCGATTGCCGAAACGACGATCCCTGAATACGAATCTTGCGACTGAAATCCGCAGCCGAAGTTCTGGGGATTGTCGCGATCCGGCATGCGGTCGGGTGGCCGGGCATCCAGGCGGACAGCCGCGAGGGCTTCCGAGGAGAATCCGTCGCACGGATGGAATGTGATCTCAGGAACTGGCGTCTCGTCCGCCTGTCCGCCGACCGGCTCCGCACAGCCACCAGCGACCAATACGCCCATGGCAATTACGAACGGCAATGCGAAGCGCCGGACGCGAGTATTCACAGCTCAGATCCTGCGGTTCCGAGGCTTGCAGCGATGGCATCATCCTGCGCGGTATAGCTGGCGAGAACTGCTTCGAACATCGATTTCATATCCTTCACGTACGACTGATGCGCGGTGAGCAATCCGACCGCAGTGTTCGCTATGCCGATGCCACCTCCCCCGATTGCTTTCTCGTCGAATTTGCGCGCCAACTCCCGCGCGGACTCGATGTCTTTCTCACCGATACCCAAGTCCGTTGCGCGCAGTTCGTGGCGCGCCCGGTTTGCGAGTTCCCCCATGCGCCGCGCGTGGTCATCGCACAGCTTGATGCACTGCTCTATGCCTGCGGGGTCGAGTTCGAGCCTGCCTCCCCCGACGACGTTCTCGGTGAAAGCCTTCCATCCGGCTTCCGGTGCTTCTGGCCCCGCCATGTCGGTGTCCCCTCCGTGTGTCCTGCTGTGTCCCCACCTGTGCAATCGCCCGGCGCGTGGCAATCTACCAACCGCGGGCACCGACCGCCCCTGCTCGGGGAGTGGTACCGACCCTGATCAGGGTGTCGAGCGACGATACGAGCTGTTCGGGGCCTGCCGGGTGCGCGGCGGCGGGATCGTGCGGTCCGATCACGTAGCGTCCGTCGCCGGCGATGTCGATCCATTGCATGACGCCGACGTCCCTGCCGCTGCCGTAGCGGGGGCCGCGGAAGACCCGGATCTTCCCGCGGCCCGCGTATCCCTTCTGCACGGCAGATTCGAGTCGCGGGGCGGGGGCCACCCGGTTGACCTCCTGCAGGATTCCCTGGGAGAAGTGGGCGTCCTCCGCGTCCCGCCGCTGGAACCGGCGCCGGCCGGCGGCGTTCTGTGGGATCAGCCCGATCAGTTGGGCGCCCAGTCGCCCGGCCGCACCGGCGCCGATCACCACGTCGCCACCGATCTGCGGTGCCCGGCCGGGGAGTTGCGAAGCGATCACCACCCATTGCCGGTGTTGCGCACCGATGATGCGGATCGGGGTCTCGTCGGCGGTTGAACCTGAGACCTCGACATACACCTCGGGTTCGGCGAGCACGTCCAACGCCGACCTCACATCGTCGTGCTCGGATCCAGCGAAGGCTTCGCGTATCCGGTTCTGCTCGGCGACATATGCATTGAGCCCGGGGTGCGCGCTCACGATCCGGAGCGGGTACGGGGTGCGATCCTGCCCGGTGCCGGCCCACAGTGCGTCGAACAGTTCGGGACGCAGCCGCCAATTGCGCATGTTCATGCGCCGATCACCGGCGGTGAGACGAGGGGCAGTTTGCCGATCAACTCGTTACCGTTGTCGAGGGTGATCAGGTAGTCGGGCGTCTTGTGTTCCTTGTCCTCGCCGCCACCCCTGCCGGCTCCTCCGCCGCCCATCATTCCCCCACCCATCGGGCCGGTACCCCGCATTCCGGCGCCCGCGCGACCTCCGGCGTTGCCCCCCGCGACCCCGGGTGCGGTGCCGGGCCGGGCCACGGCCCCCGGCTGATTCCCGGCGCCGACACCACCGCCGAGTCCGCCGACTCCCAGTCCGCCGCCACCGGAACCCCCACCCACACCTGCGGATCGCGAGCCGGCACCCGAGGATGTATCGGCGCTGGAAGGCACGCCCGACCGGCTCTGTGCCTGATCCCCCGTCACCGAGGCCGGGGCCGTCGTCGCCGGTGTAGTGGCAGCCGACGGCGCGGTTGCTGCATTCTCCTGCGTGCCGTCCGCAGCGGGTGCGCCGTCCACACCAGGCTCGGCGGACGGGTCGCTGACGGGAACGACGCCGGTATTCGGCTGCCCGGTGTTCAGTCCGCCGAAGCGATCGCTCGAACTCGGGGTGCCGCTCGCGTAGTCGACACCGGGCCCGCCCGGACCCGAAGGAACGTCGACGATGCTCTCCGGCTTCGTGAACGACGGGACGTTGCCGTCCGAGGTCGCGAGTCCGGGGTTGTAGATCGTGGCCATCTTCTCGCGCGCTTCGCCGTCGCGCCGGTAGTACTCGTCCTCGGTGTCCGTGTCCCAGGGCGTCAACTTGTCCCACAGTCCGGTGCCGATGGTTTCGGGAACCTGCGACCGAAGCGACGCCACCGTCTCCGCCAGCGGCGTCAGCGCGTCCGCCACTCCGTGAAGTTGTTCCTGCGCCTGCGGCGCGGAGGTCGAGTACCGCTCGGTCTCTCCGTAGGCCGCCGATGCGGCAGCACCGTGCCAACTCTCGTTGATCGCCTTCTTGATCGCGTCGCTGAACTCGACGATCGCATCGTGGGCCGTCGTCCCCAGTTCGGTCCAGGCTCGTGCGATGCCGCTGACGTGCTCGACATTCATGCCGGCGACGGCGCTGGCAATCCTCGCGTGATCCCACTGGTCCGAGTGAAAGTTCTCGGGATCCTTGATGTATGCCGGGTCGGTCACGTTTCCCCCTCCGATGGCGCAGTCACCACGCACGGTCAATTGTTCTGACGCAGCAGGACCCTCACCGGTTCCGCCCGCCCCCGCGAGAGAATCTACAAGACGGCACTCGGAACCCTAGTATCGAATATGTGCCGGCAATCGATCTGAACAGCGACCTCGGCGAGAGCTACGGCGCCTGGACCCTCGGCGACGACCTGGCGATGCTGAAGCTCGTGACCAGCGCCAACGTGGCCTGCGGTTTTCATGCGGGCGATCCCGCCACCCTGTCGGCCACCTGTTCGGCGGCGTCCGAGCTGACGGTCCGGATCGGCGCCCAGGTGGGCTACCACGACCTCGCCGGGTTCGGACGCCGGTTCATCGACATCGCCCCACGCGACCTGACGGCCGACGTCGTCTATCAGATCGGCGCCCTCGACGGTCTCGCCCAGGTTTCCGGCTCGGCGGTGGCGTACGTGAAACCGCACGGCGCGCTGTACAACGCGATCGTCCACCACCGCGAGCAGGCCCGCGCGGTGGTCGCGGCGGTCAGCGCGTACGACGAGTCGCTGCCCGTCCTCGGCCTGCCCGGTTCGGCGTTCCTCGAGGAGGCCGAGAAGGCCGGACTGCGGACGGTCACCGAGGCGTTCGCCGACCGCGCGTACACACCCGAGGGGACACTGGTGCCGCGCACGACGGACGGGGCCGTCCTGCACGATCCCGCGGTGGTGGCCGAACGGGTCCTCAGGCTCGTCGTCGATCACACCCTCGAAGCGGTCGACGGCACGGTCCTCGCGGTCACCGCCGAATCCGTCTGCGTCCACGGCGATACGCCCGCAGCCGTCGAGATGGCCACCGCCATCCGGTCGTTGCTCGACACCGAGGGCATCACGGTGGAGCCGTTCGTGTGATGCGCATCCTCGACGTCGGAGAAAGCGCGGTCCTCGCCGAGTTCGAGGATCTCGGCACCGTGCTCGCGCATTTTCGTGCGCTGGACGGCTCTCGGCCACCCGGGGTCGTGGAGGTGATTCCGGCGGCGCGCACCATCCTGGTGCGGTTCGACCACGGCGCGACCAGCCGTGACCGCGTCGCCAAGTGGGTGCGGACCACGGAATCGGAGGCGACGGTCGCCGAGGATGCGCCCGATGAGATCCGGATAGACGTGCGCTACGACGGTCCCGACTTGGAGGACGTGGCCGAGCTGACCGGTCTCGGTGTCGACGGCGTCGTCGCCGCACACACCGGAACTCCGTGGACGGTGGCGTTCTGCGGCTTCGCACCTGGTTTCGGCTACCTCACCGGCGGCGCACCCGAACTGCACGTGCCGCGCCGGTCGACGCCTCGGACCTCGGTCTCCGCCGGGACCGTGGCTCTGGGCGGGGAGTTCACGGGAATCTATCCCCGCAGCTCGCCCGGCGGGTGGCAACTCATCGGCACCACCGACGAACCGATCTGGGATGCCGAACGCACTCCCCCCGCCCTGCTCCGCCCCGGCGTCGTCGTGCGCTTCGCGCCCGTGAGTACTTATTAACCGCCCGACGTTAATAAGTACTCACGGGCGCATCTCCGGGCTCCCCCGACGATGGAGCCGGCGGCCGATCCTGTTCTTCGACATAGCCTTCCGGCAGGGACAGTGCGAGCGTGGACGTGGTCGAGCTCATAGATTCTCTCCGTTGAGATCCGGGCGCCGTGTGTTGTCGTGGAAAACGAGAAAGATCCGCCCCGCGGGCGCCATTGACCGCGGGACGGATCGAGTGTCGGGACACGCGTGTGCCGGCAGACGGGGTGTGTCAGGAGTTGCGGTGCGCGTCCGCGATGTCGAGAACCGTGTCGAGGATCGCGAGTCCTTCGCGGGCCTCGGCCTCGGTGACGGTGCACGGAGGCACGGCGTGAATGCGATTGAAGTTGGCAAACGGCAGCAATCCTCCTGCCTTGCACGCCGCGATCACCTCGTTCATCGCCGGACTGGAGGTGCCGTACGGAGCGAGCGGTTCCTTCGTGGCACGGTCGGCGACGAGTTCGATCGCCCAGAACACGCCGAGTCCGCGGACTTCACCGATCGACGGGTGCCGGTCGGTCAGGCCACGCAGTCCGGGACCGAGGATCTCGCTGCCGATCCGGGCCGCGTTCTCGACGATCCCCTCGTCCTCCATCACGTTGATCGTCGCGACTGCGGCTGCAGTGGCGAGCGGATGTCCCGAATAGGTAAGCCCGCCGGGGTACGGCCGGTTGGCGAACGTCGCCGCGATCTTCTCGCTGATCGCGACACCACCGAGCGGGACGTACCCGGAGTTGACCCCCTTCGCGAACGTGATCAGGTCGGGAACGACACCGAAATGGTCGATCGCGAACCACTTTCCGGTCCGGCCGAAACCGGACATCACCTCGTCGGCGATGAACACGATGCCGTAGCGGTCGCAGATTTCGCGGACACCGGCCATGTAACCGGGCGGGGGCACCATGATCCCCGCGGTCCCGGGAACCGATTCGAGCACGATCGCTGCAATCGAGTCCGGCCCCTCGAGGCGGATCAGCTGGTCGAGGTGCTCGAGCGCGCGCTCGGTTTCCTGCTGCTCGTTCTCCGAGTGGAACTGCGACCGGTACAGGAACGGTCCGTGGAAGTGGACGACTCCGCTGTTGCCGTAGTCGTTGGGCCACCGGCGCGGATCGCCGGTGAGGTTGATCGCGGTGTCCGTGCCGCCGTGGTACGAGCGGTACCGCGACAGCACCTTGTAGCGGCCGGTGTGCAGCCGAGCCATGCGCACCGCATGCTCGTTGGCGTCGGCGCCGCCGTTGGTGAAGAACACCTTGTTCAGGTCACCCGGGGTCCGCTCGGCGATAAGTCGCGCGGCCTCGGAGCGGGCGTCGTTCACGTACTGCGGTGCGATGGTGCACAGCTTCGCGGCCTGGTCCTGGATGGCGGCAACGACTTTGGGGTGCTGGTGCCCGATGTTCGTGTTGACGAGCTGGGACGAGAAGTCGAGCATGCGGTTCCCGGCACCGTCCCACACATACGAACCCTCGGACGCGAGGATCGTCATCGGGGTGATCTGCTCCTGCGCGGACCACGAGTGGAACACGTGCGCCCGGTCGAGGGCATACGCGCGCTCCCCTTCGACACGGGCCACGTCGAGAGACTGACCGGTAGGCAAAAGTTCCGGGGAGACTGTCGTCGTCATGACCGTAGGTCCTTTCCGGCTCAGTTGTTCTGGGGGAAGCCGAGGTTGAGTCCGCCGTGGCTGGGGTCGAGCCAGCGGGTG
>NZ_JASHKU010000034.1:0-72575 GCF_030056875.1 Rhodococcus sp. IEGM 1351
CGCAAAATGGTCACCCTCCCGCCCAAGAAGCATGGGAACATCCCCCTATGACCGCTATCACCGAGGACGACGTGCGCACCGAGACCGGTTCCGACGCGACGTCGTCAGTCAACGGTTCCGCAGCGGACACCACGCTCGCCGAGGGTGCGGCCACCGACCTGCCGGGTGACACGGACGGCGCAGCCGCCGATGCGGCCCGTGAGCCTTTCCTGAAGGTGGTCAAGGGCTCACCGTCCGACGAGGAGATCGCGGCGCTCGTCGCGGTGCTGTCCGCGGTCGCCGCCGCAGGCAGCGGTGATCCGGATGCGCACCTCCCACCCGAGTCCTGGGGTGCTCCCACGCGGATGCACCGGAGCGTCGCCCCGTTCTCGCCGTACGCGTTCCCGAACGTGTCGGAGTACCGGCGTTGATCAGGATCCGGTGACGTCCTTCGTTCTCGCCTCGGCTTCCCCGGCGCGGCTGGCTGTCCTGCGCAGCGCCGGGGTGGAGCCGGTCGTGCGAGTCTCCGGAGTCGACGAGGACGCCGTCATCGCGGCACTCGGTGCCGACGCCGCCCCCGAGCACGTCGTCACCGAACTGGCCCGAGCCAAGGCCAACGACGTCCTCCCCGTTCTCGCACGGGACGGGATCTCGGACGCCGTCGTCGTCGGATGCGACTCCATGCTGCTGATCGACGGGTCCCTGCAGGGCAAACCCGGAACCGTCGACGTCGCCCGCGCGCGGTGGTCGGCGATGGCCGGCCGTAGCGCGACCCTGCTCACCGGGCACAGCGTCCTGCGGATCGCGGAGGGTGCGGTGGTGAGTGACGCACACGATCACAGCGCCACCGTCGTCCATTTCGGGAGCCCGCCGGACGCCGATCTGGAGGCCTACCTCGCGACCGGGGAGCCACTGCAGGTCGCGGGCGCGTTCACCCTCGACAGCCTCGGGGGTTGGTTCGTGGACCGCATCGAGGGCGATCCGTCCAGCGTGATCGGGATCGGCCTGCCGCTCGTCCGGAGGTTGCTCGCGGAGGTCGGGGTCGGCGTCGCCGAGTTGTGGGCGTCGTCAGGCCGCGTCGGCTGACCGTTCGTCGACCTGCTGGTTCCGGCGCGGGAGCGTCAGCGACGCCACACCGATAGCCGCCGCCACCGCCGCAATGATCCAGAGGATGCGGCGTTCTGCCTGGAGAAACGCCTCGCCCGCTGCATTACGGGTCGATTCCCGTGCGGCCACCACCGCGGAGTCGGCGATCTGCTGCTGAGCGGCGCCGAGCGCCGCACCGCCGGATGCCGGCGAACGGCATTCGTCGGGCACCTTCATCGGGGACGTGGACCCGAGTTGCTCCGTCGCGCACCGTACGAACGTCTCCTCGGCACGCGGGATCAGCGCCGACGGCACCCCGGCCTCGGCGAGCTGCGCGGTCAGCGCAGGCCGCTCGGCCTGAACCGCGTCCGCCGATTGCGTCGCGACGAGGTTGAAGAACACGACACCGATCACCGCGAGCCCGATCGAACTACCCACCTGCTGCACGGTCGGGAGCAGCCCCGACACCGACCCCGCGTTCTGCGGTTGCACGGTCGCGAGGATCGCCGTCTGGAGCGGCGCCACGAACAGTCCGAGTCCGGCTCCCCCGATAAACAGCGGCCCGGCCAGCGCCGACCACCGCGGATCGGTGCCCTCGTGCTGCAGTTGCGCCGCCAGCACGACGAGGGAGCCGGCGAAGAGCAGCATCCCGAGAGGCAGGACGAGGTTGCCGATGCGCCGGTACACGGCAGCGGAGGCCAGCGCGGCGAGACCGGTCCCCAATGCCCACGGCAGCGTCATCACCCCGGCCCTGAGCGGGGAGAACCCGAACCCGAACTGCAGGGTGAGGGAGATGGTGAAGATCAGCGACGTGAGCGTCCCGAAGAACACGAACGCGATGGCCGCGCCGAGCGAGAACGCGCGGTCGGTGAACAACTCGAGGCGCAGCACCGGGTCGCCGCCGCGGCGCCCCAGCCGCCACTCGTAGACGACGAACGCGATCAGGACCGGCACCGAACACAGCAGCATCACCACGATCGAGGTCGGCCAGCCGCGTTCCCGGCCCTCCGCGAGCGGAAAGATCAGGAGGAACAGCCCGGCCGCCGACAGCACGGCGCCGCCCACGTCGAGACGGCGGACGCCGTCGGGCTTCGCGTCGACGAGATAGAAGTAGCCGAGGACCAGGGCCGCGAGCCCGATCGGGAGGTTGACGAAGAAGATCAGCCGCCAACCCCAGTCGAAGAGATCCCACTGGATGAGAAGTCCGCCGACGAGCGGACCGCAGATGGTGGCGAGCCCGATGGTCGCGCCGTAGATGCCGAACACCCGCGGGTGCGAGCGTTTCGGAAAGAGTCCCGAGATGATGGCGAACGTCTGAGCCGACATCGACCCCGCCGCGAGACCCTGCAACGCCCGCGACACCACGAGAGCGGTCGGCGACTGGGCCAGTCCGCAGAGCAGTGAGGCAACGATGAAGACGGCCAACGCGGTGAGGAAGACCCGTCGTCGGCCGAGGAGATCCCCCAGTCGTGCCGCTGTGATCAGCGAACATGCGAAGGACAGCGTGTAGACGCTCACCATCAGCAGCTGCGCCGACACCGAAGCACCCAGATCGACCGCGATGCTCGGGAGCGCGACGTTGACGATGGTCGCGTCCAGGAGTTGCATGAACACGGCGGCGAGGCTGGTGGCCAGTCCCAGCCACGGGACCCACCGACCGAGTTCGCCTCGATAGAGTGCGTCACGCTGCGTCACAGGCATCCGGACAGGCTAGCGGCTCGAAGCTCACAGAACGCTGTGAGGTCGTTCAGAGGTTGCTGCATGCTACTCGAGGAACTTGCAGCGTAGAACCCTTTTGCCCGACACTTGACTAGACCGGGACCGACCTGTAATCAGTCTCATACTTCTTTACCTCTCGCGGTAAGGCACTCGGTGCCGCATCCTGTTGCGAGAAGTCCGTGCCACACCCGACCGAACTCGCAACCGATTCGACACACCAGGAGCCGCTCGATGGACTTGAACTTGATCACCCACTGGAAGCCAGAGCCTGGGCGGGTCGTCGAGTGGAAAGTCACGGACGCGAGTGCACGTGCGGCTGTCGAAGCGCCGGTGGATCCGGCACTGCCGACCACCATGCAGGAGCGGCACCTGCGGCGGGCCCGGCTGGCGGCGAACAACGGCGAGACGCAGTCCCCCTGGATCGGCATCGCCTTCGACTTCCCGGGCAGGCTCGACCGCGCCGCGATGACCCGCACTCTCGAGCACTACATCCTGCGGCACGACACCCTGCACAGCTGGTTCTCGTTCGAGAACGCGGATGCCGACCCCACGGACACCGCGAACGCGGTACAGCGGCACGTCGTGCCCGCCGACTCCATCGCCCTGATCGCACACGAGGGCGAGACCCTCACCACCCCTGAACAGGTCCGCGACCACGTCGCCGCGCGCTTCGCGAACGAGACGAGCGCGCTGGCCTGGCCTGCTTTCGTGTTCGGCGTGGTGGAACATCACGACGCCGGCGCTCCCGGGCCCGAGGACAGCTTCACCCTGTTCCACGCCGTCGATCACGCGCACACCGACATGCAGTCGATGATTCTCACGTTCGCCGAGACGCGGATCATCTATCAGGCCGAACTCGACGGCGTAGAGCCCGAACTACCCGATCCGGGAAGCTACGTGGAGTACAGCCGCCGGGAGCGGGAGAAAGCGGCGACACTGACCCTCGCCTCCCCCGAGGTGCACGGCTGGATCGGTCACCTCACCCGCAACGGCGGTACCTTCCCGAGCTTCCCCCTCGACCTCGGGGCGTCCGACGAACCGAAGCCGGCCATCGGCAGCCGATTCGACCTCGCCGACGCCGACGAGTGCGAGCAGTTCGGCGCCGTGTGCAAGGCCCACGGTTCCAACTTCATCGGCGGCGTGTTCGCGGCTCTCGCGATCACCGAACACGAACTGGTCGGGCGCGACCGCTACATGGCGCTGTCCCCCCTCACCACCCGCAACGACCCGCAGTTCTACTGGTCCCAGGGGTGGTTCATCAATCTCATTCCGGTCGGGTTCGCCCTCGAGGACGCCACGACGTTCACGGGACTGGCCCAGCGCGCGCAGGACGCCTACCGGTCCGGCAAGGCGCTCGGCGAGGTGTCCGTGCAGCAAGTGATCGACACCGTGCTCGCTCAGGCCGGCCCCGAGGCGATGTCGCAACACGCCACCACGCTCGCACCGCCTCCGATCGTGTCGTACATCGACGGCCGGCGGTTGCCGCAGACCGAGAGCTTCGTGTCGACCCGGGCGACCGGCATCGTGGGTGGCAAGGCCACTCAGATCGCGTCGATCTGGGTCAACCGCATGCTCGAGGGCACGTGGATGGCCGTCTCGCACCCCGACACCGACGAGGCCCACCAGTCTGTGACCGCATATGCGGAACGGTTGTCGAACATCATGAAAACCGTTGCCCGCGAAGGCGATTACACGGTGACATCGTTCGCGCCGACAGCGGACTCCGCGACTGCCGCAGGGGTGGAGTAGTGCACGTCACGTCGATCGACCGGTACATGCTCGAACCCGGCCTGGTGACGGAATGGTCCGTCGCGCCGGGCAAGGTCTCCCCGTCCGCGGTGCCGCCTTCGTACAACCAGCAATTCCATCTCGACACCGCCCGCACCCACGGCGTCGGCCGAAGCGTCTGGATGGCAGCAGCTTTCGACCTTCCCGGGCGACTCGACCGGGATGCTCTCACGCAGGCGCTGGTGCACTTCATCCGGCGTCACGACACGCTGCAAACCGGCTTCGACGTGAGCCCGGATGCGATGGCGCGCGTGGATCTCGACCCCGAAGACATCACCGTCGTCGCGTCCGAGTCCTCGGCGACGACGTCACCGCACGAACTCCGCGACCACCTGCGGTACCGGTTCACCGAGGCGTGCGACCCGCTGACGTTCCCCGCGTACCTGTTCGCCACCATCGAGCGCGACTCGCACTACACCGTGGTCAGTGCATTCGATCACACTCTCGTCGACGGATACTCGCTCGTCATCGCGTTGGGCGAACTCCGGCAGATCTATCAGCGACTCATCGGACTCGGCGGCTCGGCCGCGCTCACCGAAGCGGACCTGACGAAAGAACTCGGCGATCCCGGGAGCTTCCTGCGGTACTGCGAACTCGAGGCCGAGACGCCCGTCACCGAGATCGGCGACCCCCGGGTGCGCGAATGGGCACGCTTCTACGAACGCTGCGGCGGCACCGCGCCCAGTTTCCCGCTCGATCTGGGTGTCGAGGCGGGCAGGCCCGCACCACAGGGAGCGGATGTCCGCCCCCTTCTCGGCGCCGCCGACACCGAGCGGTTCGAGGAAATCTGCCTGGACTCGGGGGGAAGCCTGTTCTCCGGGGCGCTCACCGCGATGGGCATGGCAGTGCACTCGATCAACGGCATTTCCCGGATGCCGTTGCAGTTTCCGCTGCACATTCGCCAGGACCCGCAGTGGGCCAATGCGATCGGGTGGCTCACGACGAGTGCGCCGCTGACGGTCGAACTGACACCCGACTGCGACTTCCAGTCCTCCCTGGCGCACACCCACGCCTCGTTCCGCACGGCTCTCACGCTCAAGGGCGTGACGATGGCCCAGGTGCGGGAGGCGCTCGGTGACGGATACCGCCGCACCCGCACGGATGTGTTCATGGTCTCGTACATCGACTACCGCAAACTGCCCGGCACCGACGATCACGACGAGCTGAACGCCCACCACATCAGCAACGTGACGGTCGCGGACGACGCGCAATTCTGGATCTCCCGCACCCAGCGCGGTCTCGCGCTGCGGTCGCGGTTCCCCGAGACGCCGACGGCACGCCGCGCGGTCACCGAGTTCCTGGTGCGGCTGCGCGAAATCATGCACGACATCTGCGAGAACGGCGTCACTCCCATCGCGGAGCTGACCAGTCAGCTGAACCTGGAAGGCACTCCGGTCGTCTGACCGCCGGAGGGCTCGAACAGTCGTCGCCGTATAGCGTCGGCGAACTTGACTGCCTCGACCTTGGCCCGCCCCGCGACGTCGCCGGCGAACAACTCGTCGACGCTGGACGTCCACAGTTCGACCCAGCGGTCGAAGTGCCGGTCGGTGAATCCGTGCCGGCCGTGCAGCGCCCGGTGCACGGCGAACGCGCTGCCTCGGTAGACGCCTGTGCGCAGCAGGACCGTCTCCCAGAAGTCGCACATGACGGGCAGGTGGTCGTCCAGGCCGATCACCGCGAGCGTCTCGAAGGCCGGTTCGAGGACCGGATCGGCGAATGCCCGGCCGTAGAAGTGCCGGAGCAGCAGTTCCAGGTCGGCGCGCGTCGAGATGTCGGGCATGAGGCCTCCGTTCGGGTGCGAATCTACGCGCCTGGGCGGGCTCCCTCACCATCCACGGCCGGTAAGTGTGAACGCCGGTCGGAAGAACTTCCGGCGTCCGCCTAGAATTGACGCCGTCCCCGTCGCATCTGCCCCAGGAGCCCACCCGTGCCCGTAGCGCCAGATCCCACCCAGTCCTTCGCCGAGTACGCCAACCCCGGTCGGCTCGTGTCGACGGAGTGGCTGTCCGCGAATCTGGGCACACCCGGCCTCAAGGTGGTGGAGTCGGACGAGGACGTGCTCCTCTACGACGTCGGCCACATCCCCGGAGCCGTCAAGGTCGACTGGCACCTCGATCTCAACGATCCGGTGACCCGTGACTACATCAACGGCGAGCAGTTCGCCGACCTGATGAGCCGCAAGGGCATCAGCCGCGACGACACCGTCGTGATCTACGGCGACAAGAGCAACTGGTGGGCGGCGTACGCCCTCTGGGTGTTCACGCTGTTCGGACACGAGGACGTCCGTCTCCTCGACGGCGGCCGCGACGCGTGGATCGCCGAGAACCGGGACACCGCGTTCGACGTCCCCGAGACCTCCCCCACCGACTACCCGGTGGTCGAGCGCAACGACGCCCCGATCCGCGCGTTCAAGGACGACGTGCTCGATCACCTCGGCAAGGGGCCGCTGATCGACGTGCGTTCGCCCCAGGAGTACACCGGCGAACGCACCCACATGCCCGACTACCCCGAAGAGGGGGCGCTGCGCGGCGGCCACATCCCGACCGCGCTGAGCATTCCGTGGGCCAAGGCCGCAGCCCCCGACAGCCGGTTCCGCTCACGCGGTGAACTGAACGAGATCTACGGCGGTGTGTCCGCCGACGACGACATCGTGGCGTACTGCCGCATCGGGGAGCGTTCCAGCCACACCTGGTTCGTCCTCACCCACCTGCTCGGTTACCCCACCGTCCGCAACTACGACGGTTCGTGGACGGAGTGGGGCAACATGGTTCGCGTTCCGATCGTCAGGGGTGAAGAGCCGGGAGACGTTCCCGGCGCATCGTCATGACCGAACTACCCGATTCGCTTGCCGAGATCGTCGACGACTTCGCTGCCGTCGACGGCTCGGACAAGCTGCAGTTGCTGCTGGAGTTCAGCCGCGAACTGGCGCCTCTGCCTGCCGAACTCGAGCAGGACGCCATGGAACCGGTGCCCGAGTGCCAGTCTCCGTTGTTCCTGTCGGTCGACGACTCCGATCCCGACCACGTGCGGCTGCATTTCAGCGCGCCCGCGGAAGCGCCGACGACGCGGGGTTTCGCGTCGATCCTGCACCAGGGCCTGGACGGGCACAGTGCTGCCACCATCCTCGGCATTCCGGACGATTTCTATTCCGCGCTCGGGCTCGCCGACGCCGTCAGTCCCCTGCGGCTGCGCGGCATGTCCGCGATGCTCGCGCGAATCAAGCGGCATCTTCGCGGCTAGGCAGGGTCTGAACACTTACTGATGGAATTCACCGAACTTGCCGACTATCCCGTTCCGGTGGGCGCGCTCACCGAATGGTTACCGTGCGCCCGCTCGGAATGGGTGGACGATCCCCGCCCCGCCTCGTACATCCACGAGGCGCACCTGCGCCGGTGCTCCGACTCCGGTGGTCGCGAATCCTGGCTGGGCACCGCGTTCGAGATCCACGGCACGCTGAACGTCACCGCTTTCCGGTCGGCACTGGAGAAGTGGACCGATCGTCACGAGGTGCTGCGCTCGCACACGACGTTCGACGCGGAGACCGAGCGCGTGCACCGGCGCACCGTGCCGCAGGGCGGGCTGCACGTGGGGGTCGTCAGCCACGGGTACGACGCCGCCGGCGGCGACAACTTCGCGCACCTGCAGCAACTGTTCGACGAGTACGCGTCGCCGCACAGTTGGCCGTCGTACGTCTTCGCGACGCTCGAAACAGTCCAACGCGACCGATTCACGGTGTTCTTCGCGGCCGATCACTCGATCATCGACGGGTTCTCCATCGTGCTCGTCGCCCACGAGTTGACCGCCCTGTACGAGGAAGCACTGTCCGGACGCACGGCCAACCTGTTTCCCGTCGGCAGCTACATCGACTTCGGCCGTGAGGAGCGTGAGACCTCCACCGACGCCGAGGTGAAACGTGAGGCGCTCGACGTGTGGCGCTCGGCGCTCGAGGGACCGGGACTCCCCGAGTTCCCGCTCGAGGTCGGTCCGCGCACGTCGTACGCCCAGCAGAACCTGTCTGCCTGGATTCTCGATGCCGACCAGGCTGCGGCGTTCAACTCGGTGTGCCGCGAGGCGGATGTGGGGTTCTTCCCCGGCCTGCTCGCGTGCCTGGGTATGGCCGGGGCGGAAGTGGCCGGGCATCAACGCTTTCGGACGGTCACTCCGGTCCATACCCGGCACTCCCCGCAGTGGGCGTCCGCGCTCGGATGGTTCGTGGGTCTCAGCCCGATCGACTTCGAGGTGACGTCGGACGAGTTCGCCGCCGTCGCCCGCGACGCCGCCGAGAGCGTGGCCCGGACGAAACCGATCTCGGTGGTCCCGTTCGACCGCATCGAGAAGGAACTCGACATCCCCATCCGGCCTCGCTTCGTCGTCTCCTACATGGACGTCCGGTTCGTGCCCGATGCGGGCCGCTGGCACGAGCGCAACGCCCGGGCGCTGAGGAGCCGGCAGTACACCCACGACGTGTACGCCTGGATCAATCGCACCCCCCGAGGTGTCAATCTGGCGGTCCGCTATCCGGGCAACGACATCGCTGCCGCGAGCGTCCACACGTGGGTCGGGAGCCTCCGCCGGCAACTGGAACAGGTGTCAACCAGCTACCTCTCGGTAGGGTTGCGGAGCGTCGGACAGCCCTGACGGGAAATTTCGGTCCGGTGACAACACGGATCGGTTCGGTGCTTAGACTCCGAAGTGATGCCGTAAACGACCGCTGGTGACACCCACGGGAGCCACCGCGGAGACAGACCATGCGAACCACAGGAGGCTCAGTGCCCAGTCATGCCAGCGCGCACATCACGAAGGTGCTCGTCGCGAACCGCGGTGAGATTGCAGTGCGGGTGATCCGGGCCGCAGCCGATGCCGGCCTGGCCAGCGTCGCCGTCTACGCCGAACCCGACGCCGACGCCCCGTTCGTGCGCCTGGCCGACGAAGCGTTCGCCCTCGGCGGGCAGACCTCCGCCGAGTCCTACCTGGTGTTCGACAAAATCCTCGACGCCGCCAAAAAGTCCGGCGCCGACGCCATCCACCCCGGCTACGGCTTCCTCTCCGAAAACGCCGACTTCGCCCAGGCCGTGATCGACGCCGGCCTGATCTGGATCGGCCCCTCCCCGCAATCGATCCGCGACCTCGGCGACAAGGTCACCGCCCGGCACATCGCCGAAAAGGCCAAGGCCCCGATGGCCGCCGGCACCAAGGACCCGGTCCGCAACGCCGACGAGGTCGTCGCCTTCGCCAAGGAATACGGTGTCCCCGTCGCCATCAAGGCCGCGTTCGGCGGGGGCGGGCGCGGCATGAAGGTCGCCCACACCATCGAGGAAATCCCCGAGCTGTTCGACTCCGCCACCCGCGAGGCCGTCGCCGCGTTCGGCCGCGGCGAATGCTTCGTCGAACAGTATCTGGACAAGGCCCGCCACGTCGAAGCCCAGGTCATCGCCGACCAGCACGGCAACGTCATCGTCGCCGGCACCCGCGACTGCTCCCTGCAACGCCGCTTCCAGAAACTCGTCGAGGAGGCCCCCGCCCCGTTCCTCACCGACGACCAACGCAACCGCATCCACACCTCCGCCAAGGCCATCTGCAAGGAGGCCGGCTACTACGGCGCCGGCACCGTCGAATACCTCGTCCAGGGCGACACCGTCTCCTTCCTCGAGGTCAACACCCGCCTGCAGGTCGAACACCCCGTCACCGAGGAAACCGCCGGCCTCGACCTGGTCCTGCAGCAGTTCAAGATCGCCAACGGCGAACACCTCGACCTCACCGAGGACCCCACCCCCCGCGGGCACTCCTTCGAATTCCGGATCAACGGCGAGGACGCCGGCCGCGGCTTCCTGCCCGCCCCCGGCCCGGTCACCAAGTTCGTCCCGCCCACCGGCCCCGGCGTGCGGATGGACTCCGGCGTCGAAACCGGCAGCGTGATCGGCGGCCAGTTCGACTCCATGCTCGCCAAGCTCATCGTCACCGGCGCCACCCGCGACGAGGCCCTGGCCCGCGCCCGCCGCGCCCTCGCCGAATTCCAGGTCGAAGGACTGGCCACGGTCATCCCGTTCCACCGGGCCATCGTCTCCGACCCCGCCTTCATCGGCGACGGCACCACCTTCGACGTCTACACCAAGTGGATCGAAACCGAATGGGACAACCAGATCGAACCGTTCACCGGTAACCAGCCGATCGACGAGGACGAGTCCGGGCCCCGGCAGAACGTCGTCGTCGAGGTCGGCGGCCGCCGCGTCGAGGTGTCCCTGCCCGGACAGTTCACCCTCGGCACCGGCGCCGGAATCGCCCCCGGGGCGGTCCGCAAGAAGCCCAAGGCCCGCACCCGCGGCGGCGCCCACGGCGGCGCCGCCTCCGGTGACGCCGTCACCGCCCCCATGCAGGGCACCGTCGTCAAGGTCGCCGTCGAAGAAGGACAACAAGTCGCCGAGGGCGACCTCATCGCCGTCCTCGAGGCCATGAAAATGGAAAACCCCGTCAACGCCCACAAGGCCGGCACCGTCACCGGCCTCGCCGTCGAACCCGGCGCCGCCATCACCCAGGGCACCGTCCTCGCAGAACTGAAATAGGCACCTGCACCCACTCGTGAGTCCTTCTCGGCCCCCGGGGTCGAGAAGGACTCACAGTAGTCTGTACGCATGTCTGACGTTCCCGAGATCCGTATCGGCACTGCCGAACGTGAGCAGGCCCTGAACTTGCTGAGCGAACATTTCGCGGCGGGCCGTTTGACGGTCCCCGAGTTCGACGAGCGCAGTCTCGCGGTCACGAATGCCACCACTCGCGGCGAGCTCGACCGAGTGTTCACCGACCTCCCCGCGACCACGGTCGGCGCGCCCGCCAAGGCCGAATCGGCCGGCACCGACAACGACCAGAACTGGCGTCGCATCGTGATGTCGGTGATCCCGCTCGTCGCCCTCGTGCTGTTCTTCGTCGTCCCGGTCGACAACAGCTGGTTGTTCTTCCTGATGATCCCTGCCGCCGGCGCCATCCTGTTCGGCACCCGCGACGACCGCCACGGTCGCGATCGCCGCCGCGACCGGGACCGCTGACATGGAACCTGTCGAGGTCAATGCGGGTGGCTGGTACCTGCGCGCGCTGCGCGCCGACGAACGGGTCGACGATCGCCCGGCGCTCGCGGACGGTGGAATCGCCGAACCCGAGTACGTCGCCCGCCGTACGGCGCAGTGGCTGAGCGACGAGCACTATTCGTGGGCGATTTGCCAGCCCAACACCGGCGAACTGCTCGCCGAGGTGGGCCTCACCCCGTCCGGGGAGTCCGCGACCCTCACCGGCTGGGCGCGGACCGGCCACGAGGACGCGCTGGCGAGCGGATCGGATGCGGTGCAACGGTTTGCCGAGGGCGCACTGGGGTTCACGGTCCGGCGGTGACTATGCGATCCGTTCCGGTGGCGGCCCTCACCGTGCTGGCACTGGTCATGCTCCTGTCCCCTGCGTCCGCGACGCCGTCGGGTCCCGAACATGCCGACAAGGTGGTGCACGCCCTGCTGTTCGCGGCGCTGGCCGCCGCCTCCCGGTACGCGCTCCTGACACCACGGATCACCGTGGTGTGGCTCGCGGCGTTCGCGGTGATCACCGAGATACTGCAGGGCGTGCTGCCGATCGGCCGGCACGGATCGGTCTGGGATCTCTGCGCCGACATGGTGGGTGTGGCGATCGGGTTGGCCGCTCAGTCCGCGATCATGCGCTCCCGCAGCAGAGTCTGAACGCCGGCGTCGAGGCCGAGTCCGTCGGAGAAGTACCGTTCGACGGTCCCGTACTGCTCGCGCATGGTGGCCAGGGACACCTCCAGGTACTGCTGACGGACTCCGAGCACGGGCTCGAGCAGCGCCGGATCTCCACCCGCGTCGACGAATTTCTCGAACACGCCCGCGAACGACGGAAGCAGGAGTTCGTTGGTCAGCAGGTAGTCGTGGAACACGTCGTCCTCACCGACTCCGAGGAGAAGCAGTAGCGCGGCCGTGGCCCATCCCGTCCGGTCCTTGCCGGTGGTGCAGTGCACGAGGGCAGGCGTGTTGCCGTTCGAGGCCAGGTCGCCGAACAACTCCCGGTACGACGACACCGCGCTCGGCATCACGACGAAGTCGCGGTAGCTGCCCTCGAAGTACTCGATCGCGCGTCCGCCGCCGAGTTCCCGTTCGGCGATCATCGGATCGGCGATCACCTGGAGCATCTGCGCGGGGATAGACCGGATCCCCTTGTCGGCGAGCACGTCCAACACCACCGCGCGAGCGCCGTCCGGGAGTTTGTCGGGCGCCGCGTCGCGCTCGTCCGCGGTGCGCAGGTCGTACACCGTCCGGATCCCGAGGCCGTCGAGCAGCGGCATGTCCGTGTCCGCGATACGGCTGAGATCGGTCGAACGGAAGTACACGCCGGTGCGCACTTTCGCGCCGTCCCGGGTTCGGTAGCCACCGACGTCTCGCAGATTGGGCACGGACGTGAGCGGTATCGGCGTCATGCGTCGACGGTACCGCCCAGCACTCGGGCCAGTGCATCCACGGCGGCGTCGAGTTCCGCGGTCGTCACCGTCAGGGGTGGGCGGAACCTGATCCCGCGCTTGCCGGTCGGCAGGATCAGCACCCGCTCCCGGTCCCTGAGGTCGGCGACGACGCGGTCCCGCCGCTGCGGAGTGGGGAGGGTGATCGCGCACATGAGGCCGCGTCCCCGCGGCTCGGTCACGTCGGGATTCGCGCGTGCGAGTTCCCGCAGTCGTTCGAGGAGATGCGCCCCGGTCATCCGGGCCCGGTCGACGAGCCGGTCCTCCTCGATGATCTCGAGGATCCGGCGGGACCGCACCATGTCGGTGAGGTTGCCACCCCAGGTGGAGTTGATCCGCGAGCTGACGGCGAACACGTTGTCGGGGATGTCGTCCACCCGGCCGCCGGCCATGATGCCGCAGACTTGAGTCTTCTTGCCGAACGCGACGACGTCCGGATGCACTCCCAATTGCTGGTACGCCCAGGCAGTGCCGGTGAGACCGCACCCGGTCTGCACCTCGTCGAGAATGAAGAGCGCGTCGTTCTCACGGCAGAGCGCCTCCATCGCCCGGAAGAATTCCGGGCGGAAGTGGTGGTCTCCCCCCTCTCCCTGGATCGGCTCGGCGATGAAACACGCCACATCCGAGGGGTTCTCGGCGAACGCGCGCCGCGCCTGGTCCAGTGCGTGACGCTCGGCCTCGACGACGTCCCGCCCGTCCGCGAGGTACGGGGAGTCGATGCGCGGCCAGTCGAACTTGGGGTACCTCGCCACCTTGCCGGGCTCGGTATTGGTGAGCGACATCGTGTATCCACTGCGCCCGTGGAACGCCTCGGTCAGATGGAGCACCTTCGTGCCGAGCGCCGGGTCGAGGCCGCGGCTCTCGTTGAGCCTGCTCTTCCAGTCGAACGCCACCTTCAGAGCGTTCTCGACGGCGAGTGCGCCCCCGTCGATGAAGAAGAGATGCGGCAGTGCGGGATCGCCCAGCACCCGGGCGAACGTCTCGACGAACCGTGCCATCGGGACGGTGTAGATGTCGGAATTGCTCGGCTTGTTGATCGCCGCCGCCGCCAGTTCCCGGCGAAAGGCGTCGTCGTCCGCCAGTTCCGGGTGGTTCATCCCCAGCGCGGACGAGGCGAAGAATCCGAACATGTCCAGGTAGCTGGTGCCATCGCGCTGGTCGACGAGATGCGTACCGCGTGAGTGTTCCAGGTCGAGCACCAGGTCGAAACCGTCGACCAGAATGCGCTCGCGCAGCACGTCGTGCACCTGGCTCGCCGGCAGCTCGCCCCCATCTCCGGTAAATCGAATCGCTGTGCTCATACCGACGAGATTACGTCAAAATTCCTGTGAACCGGCGACGATTCGGCAACATATCCGGAACAGGGCTCATCTGTCGTAAAATGTTTGCAAGATGATGGTGCTGCGCGTGTGTACGTTGGCGGTGGCACGGATCTCCTGCAGCAGGTGTTCCAGCTCCCGCGGGGAAGCGACGCGCACCAGCAGCACGTAGCTCTCCTCCCCCGCGACCGAGTGGCACGCTTCGATTGCGGGGAGGTTCCGCAACCGGGCGGGTGCATCGTCGGGCTGCGACGGATCGAGAGGAGTGATCGCGACGAATGCGGACAGACCGTGCCCGAGCGCATCCGGATCGATCTTCGCGGTGTACCCGCGGATCACTTTGCGGGCCTCGAGCCTGCGCACCCTGGACTGCACGGCAGAGATCGACAGCCCCGCCTTCTCGGCGAGTGTCGCCAGAGTCGCCCGGCCGTCGGCCACCAACTCCTGCATCAGTACCCGATCGATGTCGTCGAGAGGAGTATGGGGTGCGTCGCTACGAAAAGATTCCACCACCAGCGCAGGCTAGCCCAGCGGAGGTGCATCATGGTTGAAACGTGGGAGCTCCGCGCCCGCTTTGCCCGGGCACTGGCCGCGACGTACGGCCGGGAGGTGCCCGCATACGACACACTGGCCGAGGTGGCCGGTGCGGTCAACGCGGACTTCGCGGCGCGACACCCTGCCGACGCCGAACGCCGTGGCGGCCTGGCCCGGATCACATCCGAACGCCGCGGCGCGATCAGGCTCGGTGGACCCACGGAGCTGCGCCAGGCGGCCATCCTGTTCGCGGGCTTCGGAATGCACCCCGTCGGCTGCTACGACCTGCGCGACGCGCCCGCACCCGCGCCCGTCGTCTCGACGGCGTTTCGTCCCGTCGATCCGATCGAACTGGCCCGCAACCCGTTCGGGATGTTCACGTCGATGCTCACCACCGCCGATCGCCGGTTCTTCGACTGCGACCGGCAGCGCCGCCTCGAGAACGTTCTCGCCGCGCGCACGGTGTTTCCCACGGAGGTGCTGCACCTGGCCGCGCTCGCGACCGAGGAAGGCGGGCTGACGGCGCCGACGGCGGAGCGGTTCGTCGCACTGGCGGCCACGGCCTTCGCATCGCCGGACACCGCGGCCGACCGGTCCTGGCACGCCGAGTTCGAACGTATCTCCCCCGTCGCCGCCGACATCGGTGGGCGCACGAGCGTCCGCGTCGTCCATCTGGCGCCACGGGTCTTCGACCTCGACGACCTGTGCCTGCGTGCGGCGCGCCGCGGCCTCACGATGATCGGACGCATCCAGGGACCGCCCGCATGGGGCGGCCCGGACGTACTTCAGCGGCAGGCGTCGTTCCGCGCCGCCGGCGAACCACGCGGAGTCGTCGTTGCGGAGTCGCGCGGCATCGCACTGACACCCGAGGGACGGGAACTGTGCGACCGTCTGGCGGACGCCGACTCCGCCCGCTGGGAACGCGAGTTTCCGCGGACTGAAGCCGAACTCGAGGCGAGCGGGCTGGCGTACTTCAGCCACCGACTCTCCGGCGAGGAAGACGTCGCGGAGCCCATTCTCTACGAGGACTACCTCCCGGTGGCGGTGGACTCCGGCCCCGACCACCCACCATGGCTCGCCGAGACCCTCGGCCGGCCTGTGCACGACCCGTTCACGCTCTACCGACAGCAGCAGGATCGAACCCGAGAGAGGACAGCATCGTGAACCTTCCCGCCCCCGAGGAGTTGTGCCGACGCGCCGAGGAAGCACTGATCCGGTGCGGCGCCGAGATCACCGACGCCGGTGGACCGCTCGTCGCGCGAACCCCGATCACCGGGACCGAACTGCGCACGGTGACCGCGAGCAGCACGGACGACGTGGACCGGGCGATCACCGCAGCGCACGACGCCTTCCTCGAGTGGCGTACCGTTCCCGCCCCCCAACGCGGCGCGGTGGTGCGCCGCCTGGGTCAGCTTCTGACGGAACACAAGACGGACCTGGCGGAACTGGTCACCCTCGAGGCGGGCAAGATTCCGTCCGAGGCGCAGGGCGAAGTGCAGGAGATGATCGACATCTGCGAATTCGCGGTCGGTCTGTCACGCCAGTTGTACGGCAGGACGATGGCCTCGGAACGTCCGGGACACCGGCTGATGGAGACGTGGCACCCACTGGGAGTCGTCGGGGTGATCTCGGCGTTCAATTTCCCCGTCGCGGTGTGGTCGTGGAATACCGCCGTCGCGCTGGTCTGCGGCGACACGGTGGTGTGGAAGCCGTCGGATCGGACTCCGCTCACCGCGATCGCCTGTGATGCGCTGCTGGCGCGCGCTGCCCGCGACGTCGGTGCACCCGCCGGGATCCACGCCCTGGTCCAGGGCGCGGGGGACGTCGGCGAGCGTCTCGTCGACGACGCACGCGTGGCGCTGGTCAGCGCCACCGGGTCGGTGCGGATGGGTCGCGCCGTGGGTCCGCGCGTCGCCGCGCGTTTCGGCAAATGTCTACTCGAGCTGGGCGGCAACAACGCAGCGGTGGTGGCCCCGTCCGCCGATCTCGATCTGGCCGTGCGGGGAATCGTCTTCTCCGCCGCGGGCACCGCGGGCCAGCGCTGCACGTCCCTGCGGCGGCTGATCGTGCACTCCTCCGTCGCCGACGAGCTGGTGCAGCGCATTTCTTCGGCGTACGGCCAGTTGAAGGTCGGGAACCCGTTCGACGACGGTGTCCTCGTCGGTCCGTTGGTGAACCGCTCCGCGTTCGAGGCCATGCAGACCGCGTTGGACAAGGCCCGCGCCGACGGCGGGACCGTTGTCTGCGGCGGCGAACGCAGCGGTGGCAGCGACTCCGCCTACTACGTCTCGCCCGCCCTCGTCCGGATGCCCGCGCAGACGTCGGTGGTGCAGGAGGAGACGTTCGCACCGATCCTCTACGTCCTCACCTACGACGACTTCGACCAGGCGATCGCATTGCACAACGAAGTGCCCCAAGGGCTTTCGTCGTCGATCTTCACCACCGATCAGCGTGAGGCCGAGAGGTTCCTCGCGCCAGACGGTTCCGACTGCGGCATCGCGAACGTCAACATCGGCACGTCGGGTGCGGAGATCGGCGGGGCGTTCGGCGGCGAGAAGGAGACGGGCGGCGGACGCGAGTCCGGATCCGACGCATGGAAGGCCTACATGCGCCGCGCGACGAACACCGTCAACTACTCCGATCGACTCCCGCTCGCGCAAGGGGTGGAGTTCACCTGATCGGCGGCGTCGACCGGCTACTCTCGGGGCGTGAGCAACTGGACCGAGATGGCGCGTGAGATTGCCGAGAACGTGTTGTTCCCGGTGGCCGACAGCGTCGATGCCGACGGCGAGATTCCCGACAGTCACTTCGAGACTCTCGCCGCCGACGGCTTCTACGGACTCGCGGCACCGGGCGAAGAAGGTGTGACGCCGTCGGTGCTGGTCGACGTGATCGAGACGTTGTGCGGCGGCTGCCTCACGACGGCGTTCACGTGGATGCAGCATCACGGCGTCGTCGCCGGTCTCGCCGATTCGCCGAACACGTCTCTGCAGGGTCGCTACCTCGACGGGCTCATCGACGGCACCGTCCGGGCCGGTGTCGCCCTGGCCGGAGCGATTCCCGTCCCGCCCACTCTGTGGGCACGCAGCGTCGACGACGGCTACGTGCTCGACGGGGTGTCGCCGTTCGTCACCGGCTGGGGCATCGTCGATCTGCTCCAGGTGTCGGCGCGCGACGAATTCGACGACTCCATCGTGCACGTCATCATTCCCGCGCAACCGCTTCGGGGACTCACCGCCGAGGAACTCCCGCTGATCGCGGCCCGCGGGTCCAACACGGTCCGGTTGACATTCGACGGGCTCGCCGTGCCACGCGATCTGGTGAGTGCCGTCGTCTCCCCCGACGACTTCGCGAAGAGCCAGCTGTTCGGGTCGTGGATCAACGGGTGCATGGCGATGGGGATCACCCGCCGGGCGATCAGCGAACTGGAGGCTCTCGGCGTCGACGCGGACCCGTTCGAAGAGCAGGCCGCACGCGCACGACTCGACCTGAACGCGGCACTCGAAGGCCGCGCCGAGATCGCCGAAGCACGGGCCCGCGCTTCGGAACTCGCCATCCGCACCGCCACCGCCCTCGTCACGGCGAAGGGCAGCTCGTCACTGCTCGCCGGGAACACCGCCGAACGCCTCATGCGTGAAGCCACCTTCACGCTCGTCGCAGCGGGACGTCCGGCGATCAAGTCGGCGTTGCTGGAGCGCCTCGGCCGCGACTAGCGGGTGCGGACCCTCAGGTCACCGAACAGCGAGTACGACACGATGCGGATCGTCGGGGCTGCGGGCCCGGGATCCTGTGCACCGGCGTCGAGTTCGCGGTCGCCGAAGAGGTCGAAACCACCCACCTCGACGTGCACGCCCTCCGGAACGGTGATCGTGCTGTCGCCGAACAGTGTGACGAGCGTGATCGTCGACGTGCGGGCGCCGATCACGGCCGACCGGAGGTCGAGCTTCACGTCCCCGAACACGAGCAGGGCCAGTGTCTTGACGGCGAGCGACCAGCGGCCGGAACGCTTGGTGTCGCCGAAGATTCCGACGATGGTGGACTGAGGTCGCGACACCGGCGCCGCTGGAGCTTCGACGGGGACCAGCCGCCGAAGACCTTCGACGTCGACGTCGCGGGACCAGACGATCGCGGCTTGCTCCGAATACTCCTCCAATGTCAGCTTTCCGTCCCCCACCCCCTTCTCGAGGCGGGCTTGTGCGGCCTCCCGGAGTCGGTCGAGTTCGCGGCTGTCCCCTGCAGCAGTCATTACTCCACCGTAGCTGTCGGTGCCCTCGTCTACTGTCTGACGGCTACACCCGTGACACACCGCCCCTTCGACCGAAGCGAGACAACGTGTTCAAGTTGATCCGCGCAGTTGCTCTGGCGCTACTCGCTGTGGGCGCCTACGTGGTGGTCTCCGAGCACGAGCCCGCCACCGTCGAGTTGCCGTCGCCGTCGTTCGCTCCGGCGACGGCGAAACTCACGACAGTGTGAGGGGCGGCGCACAGCTAGGGCACACCGTCCTCGGCACATGCCCGGTCGCGGGCTTTCCGGCGAGCGCGGGCGATCAGCTCACCGGCGTGATGTCGGTGATTGATTCGCGGGTTTCTGTCCGGGTCGATGTCCGGTGGTGGAATCCATTCGGTGCGCTGTCGGTGTATCCGCCGTTGCGCCACTCCTGCAGGGGGTGCACCGCGCACATGCTGGCCGGGGCCGCGCAACCAGGTCGTGTGCATCCGCCTTCGGCGGCGATGAGAGCGAGGCGTTGGTCCGCGCTCGCCACTCGTCGGCGCCGTCCCAGATGCAGGGGCCGGCCGTCGTGGTCGAACACGACGAGCACCGGGTGGGCGCGTTCGGCGAGCTTCATCGCGTCACCGAGGGGAAGGAGTCCGCCGGTGGCCGTGGTGGTCACGCCGCCTGCCGCATTCTCGAGTTGGTCGAGAGTCATGGTGATGATCACCGTGACGGGCAGACCCCGATGCCGGCCAAGGATCTCGGATTCCAGCATGACCCGGAATATCGCGCTGAGGGCGTCGTGGTTTCTCTGCGCAGCAGTGCGAGTGTCACGCGCTGCCGCCGCCACCAGTGCTTCACGGTCGATCGACGGATTGTCGGCGTCGCCAGACGGTGACTCCGGCTCGTCCGGGTTGTTCATGCCGGGGCGAGCCCATTTCGCGAGGATCGGGTCGAGCAGAGCGCGCGCTGTGGGGTCGAGTTCACCGCAGATCTTCGACATCAGTTCGGAATCCTGACGGCCCAGCGAAACACCACGCCGCCGGGAGCGATCACGATCGTCACCCAGGTTTCCGTCGGGATCGAGATGAGCGAGGAGGCGGTGGCCGGCACTCTCGACATCTTCGGGTGTACCTTCTCTCGCACACTGCGCCAGGATCGACTCCGCCAATGCGACGTCGGCGTTGGTGACCGCATGCGGGATCTTTCGCATGATCTTCCGGATTACGCGTGCATGGTCGGCACCGATGTCGCCATCCCGTTGCGCGGAGGCGGTTTCCGGCAGCGCTGCCTCCATCTGCTCGCCCGAAGCTGTATGAAACAGACCGAGGTCGCGGGCGGCCGCCACCCGTGCCGACGCGTCTGCTGCCGACACGCGCAGCACCTCGACCAGGAGCTTGTTCGGTGAGTTGCAACCGAGCGCCGCGGGTAACGAGCGTTCGACACTCTCGACGATCAGCCGCAGCGAGACTGCACCGGCGCGGCGGAGGGACTTCTCGAGCTGGCCTTGTCGGCGAGTACGGCCGCGCGCCGCGCGCCGGACAGTGCCTCCGCGGAATCTCACCACTGAGCATCGAGGTGACCGTCGTCGGCATTCCAGCGCCGACCGACAGCAGAAACGACGCGAGTCCCGACGCAATCGCCCGTGCCACCTCGGGGATGAACATCCCAGACCGAACTGGATTCCAGAGACCGCACGGTATGTTCCCGCTGCCTGTCACACCCCCGGTGCACTATGGAACGGTGAGCGACGTCCTGGGCAGGTTTTCCGCTGCCACCCGCGAGTGGTTCGACGGCGCCTTCCCGGCGCCGACGGCCGCGCAGCTCGGTGCGTGGGAGTCGATCGCCAGCCGCGCGCACACGCTCGTCGTGGCCCCGACCGGTTCGGGCAAGACGCTGTCCGCGTTCCTGTGGTCCCTCGACCAACTCGCCGCCACCGACGGAACGGACCGCAAGACCAGGGTCCTCTACATCTCCCCGCTCAAGGCCCTGGGTGTCGACGTCGAACGCAACCTGCGCGCCCCGCTCGTCGGGATCACGCAGACAGCCAAGCGGCTCGGGCTCTCCCCGCCGGAGATCTCGGTGGGCGTCCGCTCCGGCGACACACCGGCAGGTGACCGGCGCGCCCTGATCAAGAATCCGCCCGACATCCTCATCACCACCCCCGAGTCGCTGTTCCTCATGCTCACGTCCGCCGCGCGTGAGACGCTGACCCAGGTCGACACCGTCATCGTCGACGAGGTGCACGCGGTGGCAGGCACCAAGCGCGGCGCCCACCTGGCCCTGTCGCTCGAACGTCTCGACCAGCTTCTCGCCACCCCGGCGCAGCGCATCGGGCTGTCGGCGACGGTGCGCCCGCACGAGGAAGTGGGCCGGTTCCTGTCCGGTTCGGCCCCCATCCGGATCGTCGCGCCGCCGTCGCCGAAGACGTTCGACCTCACCGTGCAGGTGCCGGTCGAGGACATGACCGAACTCGGCCTCGCCGAACCCGCCGAGGGTTCGGCGTCGGCGACCCCGCAGGCGGGGTCGATCTGGCCGCACGTCGAGGAACAGATCGTCGACCTCGTCCTGGCGCACCGGTCGTCCATCGTGTTCGCCAACTCGCGGCGCCTCGCCGAGCGCCTGACGGCTCGGCTCAACGAGATCTACGCCGAACGCGCCGGGACCGCCGTCGACAAGAACCCGAAACCGGCCTCGCAGATCGGCACGCCATCCGAGGTCAATTTCGGCGCGGACCCCCTCCTCGCCCGCGCCCACCACGGGTCGGTCAGCAAGGACCAGCGGGCCCTGATCGAGGACGACCTGAAGTCGGGGCGACTGCGGTGCGTGGTCGCGACGAGCAGCCTCGAACTCGGAATCGACATGGGCGCGGTCGATCTGGTGATCCAGGTCGAGGCACCACCGTCGGTGGCGAACGGTCTGCAGCGAGTCGGCCGCGCCGGACACCAGGTCGGGGAGATCTCGCGGGGTGTCGTGTTCCCGAAGCACCGCACCGATCTCGTGCACTGCGCGGTCACCGTCGAGCGCATGGTCACCGGGAAGATCGAGGCGCTCGCCGTCCCCGCCAACCCGCTCGACATCCTCGCCCAGCACACGGTGGCGGCCACCGCGCTCGAGCCGCTCGACGTGGACGACTGGTTCGAGACGGTCCGGCGTAGCGGTTCCTTCGCAACGCTGCCCCGCTCGGCGTACGAGTCCACCCTCGACCTTCTCGCCGGCCTCTACCCGTCCGACGAGTTCGCCGAGCTCAGGCCCCGCCTCGTCTGGGACCGCGAGGCCAATACGCTCACCGGACGCCCCGGCGCGCAGCGGCTGGCGGTCACCTCGGGTGGCGCCATCCCCGACCGCGGTCTGTTCACGGTCTACATGGTCGGTGAGAAGGCGTCCCGCGTCGGCGAACTCGACGAGGAGATGGTGTACGAATCGCGGGTCGGCGACGTCTTCGCGCTCGGGGCCACCAGCTGGCGGATCGAGGAGATCACGTTCGACCGGGTGCTGGTCAGCCCCGCCTACGGGCAGCCGGGGAGGCTGCCGTTCTGGCACGGTGACGGCCTGGGCCGGCCGGCGGAACTGGGCGAGGCGCTGGGGCAGTTCCTTCGGGAGATCTCTCTCGGGCACGAGATCGAGGTGCAGGAACGCTGCCGCACCGGCGGGCTCGACGAGAACGCCACGAACAATCTCGTTCAGCTCGTCGCCGAGCAGAAGACCGCCACCGGGCAGGTCCCCACCGACCGCACCCTGGTGGTCGAACGATTCCGTGACGAGCTCGGCGACTGGCGACTGATCCTGCATTCGCCGTACGGCCAGCGTGTTCACGCTCCGTGGGCGCTGGCCGTGAGTGCGCGGCTGAGCGAGCGGTACGGCCTCGACTCGAACGCGACGGCCTCCGACGACGGCATCATCGTGCGTCTTCCCGACACCGAGGACACCCCGCCCGGCGCCGACCTGTTCGTCTTCGACACCGACGAGATCGAGGACATCGTCACCGAACAGGTCGGCGGTTCGGCACTGTTCGCGTCCCGGTTCCGTGAGTGCGCGGCCCGGGCGCTGCTGCTGCCGCGCCGCAACCCCGGAAAGCGCGCACCGCTCTGGCAGCAGCGGCAGCGGTCCGCCCAGCTGCTCGACGTGGCCCGCCGGTATCCGACGTTCCCGATCCTGCTCGAGACCGTCCGCGAGTGCCTGCAGGACGTGTACGACCTACCGGCGCTGAAGGACCTGCTCCGCAGGCTCGCGCGTCGCCAGATCCGCATCGTCGAGGTGGAGACGCAGTCGCCGTCGCCGTTCGCCGGCGCCCTGCTGTTCAACTACGTCGGCGAGTTCATGTACGAGGGCGACAGCCCGCTCGCCGAACGCCGGGCGGCGGCGCTGTCCCTGGACTCGACGCTGCTCGCGGAACTGCTCGGCAGGGTGGAACTGCGCGAACTGCTCGACGCCGACGTCATCGCCCACGCCGAACTCGAACTCCAGCGCCTGCTTCCCGACCGCAAGGCGAAAGATCTCGAAGGCGTCGCCGACCTGCTGCGCCTCCTGGGTCCGCTCACCTCCGACGAGGTCGCCGCACGGTCGACCAGCGATCCCACCCCCTGGCTCGACGAACTCGTCCGCGCGAAGCGGGCGCTCGCCGTCTCCTTCGCCGGTCACGAATGGTGGACGGCCATCGAGGACGCTGCCCGCCTGCGCGACGGGCTCGGGGTGCCGCTACCCATCGGTGTTCCCGCCGCGTTCATCGAACCCGTCGACGATCCGCTGGCCGACCTGATCAGCCGGTACGCCCGCACCCACGGTCCGTTCACGATCACCGACGCCGCCGCCCGTTTCGGGCTCGGTTCCGCGGTGGCCCGTGACGTGCTGCAGCGACTCGCGCAGGGCAAGCGGGTGGTCGAGGGCGAGTTCCGCCCCGGCGCGACGGGAAGCGAATGGTGCGACGCCGAGGTTCTCCGCCGACTCCGCAGGCGCTCGCTGGCCGCGGCGCGGCAGGAGGTAGAACCGGTCAGCACCGCGACGCTCGGCCGCTTCCTCCCGGGCTGGCAGCACGTGGGGGGCACGCTGCGCGGCATCGACGGCGTCGCGACCGTGGTGGAACAGCTTGCCGGCGTCCCGGTGCCCGCCTCGGCACTCGAGTCACTGATCCTGCCGTCCCGGGTGGCCGACTACTCCCCCGCCATGCTCGACGAACTCACCTCCACCGGCGAGGTCCTGTGGTCGGGCGCGGGCAGCATCTCCGGCAAGGACGGGTGGGTGTGCCTCCACCCCGCCGACACCGCACCGCTCACGCTGACCACGCCCGCGGAATCGGATCTGTCCGATGTCCAGCGCCGGGTGCTCGACACGCTGTCCGGCGGCGGCGCGTACTTCTTCCGGCAACTCGCGGACACCCTCGAGATGTCCGACGACACCGCGCTGGCCACCGCATTGTGGGATCTGGTGTGGCTGGGCCACATCGGCAACGACACGCTCGCCCCGGTGCGTGCCCTGCTGTCGGACACGTCCAGGACCACCACGAGCCACCGGTCGCCGCGACGACCCCCACGCGCCCGCGCGTACCGCAGCCTGACGGTCCCGGTGCGCACCGCACCGCCCACGGTCGGGGGAAGGTGGTCGATCCTCCCCGCCGCCGAATCCGATGCCACGCTGCGTGCCAGCGCCACGGCCGAACTGCTCCTGGAGCGGTACGGGGTGGTGACGCGCGGGTCCGTGATGACCGAGAACGTTCCCGGCGGATTCGCGCTGATGTACAAGGTGCTGGGCACGTTCGAGGACAACGGCCGCTGCCGGCGAGGACATTTCGTCGAGTCGCTCGGCGGTGCACAGTTCTCCACCCCGCCCGTGGTGGACCGACTCCGGAGCTACGGCGACTCGCTCGAGGGCAGGCACACCACCCTGCCCGCTGTGACTCTCGCCGCCAGCGATCCCGCCAACCCATACGGTGCGGCTCTCCCCTGGCCGAAGCGCGGCGACGACGCGCCCGCGCACCGGCCGGGACGCAAGGCCGGCGGTCTGGTGGTGCTCGTGGAGGGTGAACTGATCCTGTTCGTCGAACGCGGCGGGCGCACCATCCTCACCTTCACCGACGACCCCGGCGTTCTCCGCACCGCGGCGGTCACGCTCGCCGGTGTGGTCAAGCGCGGCGGGATCGACAAGATCGTCGTCGAGAAGGTCGACGGCGACACCATCCACGGCAGCGACTTCGCGCCGATCCTGACCGAGGCCGGTTTCTCGCCCACCCCTCGCGGATTCCGGTTGCGAGCCTGAGATGCCCGAAGGCGACACCGTCTGGCGCACCGCCAACTCGCTTCGCGACGCCCTCGCGGGCAAGGTGCTGACCCGCTGCGACGTGCGGGTCCCCCGGTACGCCACCGTCGACCTGTCCGGCCAACTCGTCGACGAGGTGGTCAGCCGCGGGAAGCACCTTCTCATCCGGGTCGGCGACTACTCGATCCACACGCATCTGAAGATGGAAGGCGCGTGGCACGTCTACGCGCACGACACGAAGTGGCGCCGTCCCACGCACCAGGCCCGGATCGTGCTCGCCACCGATGACAGGGTGGCGGTCGGATTCTCGCTCGGCATCACCGAGATCCTGGGGCGTGACGACGAGGATTCCGCGGTCGGCCACCTCGGCCCGGATCTGCTGGGACCGGACTGGGACGCCGACACGGCGATCCGCAACCTGCGGGCGGCCGGTGACCAGCCCATCGGTCTCGCCCTGGTCGACCAGCGCAACCTGGCCGGTCTCGGCAACGTGTACCGCAACGAGGTCTGCTTCCTCCGCGGCGTCCATCCCTACACTCCGTCCAGCGGCGTGGCCGACCTGCCCGCGCTGGTCACGCTCGCGCATCGCATGATTCACATCGACAAGAACAACTCCGTCCGACATCGGCCGTGGGTGTACGGGCGTGCCGGAAAGCGTTGCCGCCGTTGCGGGACGGTGATCGAAGGCCACGACCTCGGTCAGCAGCAGATCTTCTTCTGCACGTACTGCCAGCCGCCGATGGTGGATTAGCGAAGGACGGTGGTCGGCGGCCCGAGCGGCGGCGGTCTGCGAGTCCGTCTGCGGCCGAACAACCACGCGGCACCGTCCGGCACCCACAGCACCGCGGCCGTGGCGATCGTCAGCAGATACGTCGGCGCGATTACGGGCAGGAGAAGGCACCCGAGCAGGGCGACGGGAAAGTCTCTGCGCCACAACAGCGACAGCACGACCGGAAGCACAAGAAAGAGCGCGGCCAGGCCGAAGTGCGCGGTCGCCAACGCCCACGGCACGCCCACTACCCAGCACAGCATCCCGAGCACCTGGTGCGCGATGAGCAGGAACCGGGCGACGTCGGTGAACGTCCAGAACCGGCCGACCTCGACGCCGACCCAGAAGATGCGGCTGCGGAACGGTCCGACGCCCTCGTCGAGCAGGGCGAGCCGGAACAGTTCGTCCGCGTGCCGTCGCAGCGTGTTTCCCGCCGGTCCCTGCGCGCTCGCACGTTTGCAGAGGTCGTCGTGCATGATCGCCGGAAGCAGCTGCCGGCCGTACGGGGTGAGCAGGCCTTGCAGCGGCGCGGGGATCGATGCCAGATCCGTGCGGAGAAGGCACGGCATCGGGGCGCAACCGGGAACCGTCACCACCGTGTCGCCGTGGACGTAGACGAACTCGCCGACGAGTTGGAAGAACTTGCGGTCGAGTACCCGAAGCTCGGGTTGCGGGCGAGTCGGATCGTCCACGGATACCTGGAACGGCATGCGCACCTCACTCGTGGCCGGCCTTGTTTGCCTCCACCACCAGAGTGACGCAATGAGCGACGAATTGCTCGCGCGACGCGGCAACAGTTCCGTCGAGATATCCGATGAACAGCGTCGTGAGCGCGCCCACCACACCGACCGCGACGAGCTGTTTCTCCACCTCGTCGTCGACGGCGGACAGCTGGTCGTGCACGAGTGCGACGAAGCCGGGCATCAGGTCGATGCCCCGCCTGCTCAGCGCGGGTTCCGACAGCGGTGCGAGCAGCAGCACGCGGCCCATGGCGGGATCGTCGACCATGAGTTTCACGAACGCGTCCACGGCGGCCTCGGCGCGCTCCCGCGCGGTCTCGGTGGACGCGACCGCCTCCACGAGAGCGGCCTGCGCCTCGTCACCCACTGCGGTGTAGACCGAGCGCACGAATTCGTCCCGGTCCTGGAACGACTCGTAGAAGTACCGTTCGGTCAGCGACGCGGCGCGGCAGACCGCGCGCACGCTCACCGCGGGCCCGTCCGGGGCTCCGAGCAGCGCGACGCCCGCGCGGAGTAGCGAATTCCGCCGTGCTTCCCGCCGGTCCTCCAGCGTCACTTTTCTCGCTCCGATCCTTGACTACGTGTGTTGTCAGATCCTAGTCTGACAACGTGCGTAGTCACTTGAACCCGGACGGTACGCCCGTCCCGGCCTCCGCCCCAGTCCCCCTCGGCCCCGACTCGTTGACCTGGAAGTATTTCGGCGACTGGCGCGGAATGCTGCAGGGCGTCTGGGCCGGGTCGATGCAGAACATGCATCCCGGACTCGGCGCGGGCGTCGAGGAACATTCCCGCTTCTTCGACGAGCGATGGGAGCGGCTCTACCGGTCGCTGTACCCGATCGGCGGCGTCGTCTTCGACGGCGACCGTGCTCAGCAGACCGCCGAGCAGGTGCGGGGGTATCACGACAACATCAAGGGAATCGACAAACACGGCCGCAGGTACCACGCCCTCGACCCCGACACGTTCTACTGGGCGCACGCCACGTTCTTCATGGGCACCATCCTCACGGGCGACCACTTCATGGGTGGCCTCACCGAAGACCAGAAGAGCCGGCTGTTCACCGAGCACATCCAGTGGTACCGCCTGTACGGAATGAGCATGCGCCCCGTCCCGGAAACCTGGGAGGCGTTCCAGGAGTACTGGGATCACATGTGCCGCAACGTCCTCGAGGACAACAAGGCCACCCGCGACGTCCTCGACCTGTCCGGTCTCGGCGTTCCCCCGTTCCTGTCGTGGCTACCCGACCCGATCTGGGCGATCCTCCGTATCCCGGTGGCGAAGGGCTTCGTGTGGCTGACGGTCGGCATGTACGACCAACCGGTCCGCGACCTCCTCGGCTACCGCTGGACCACACGCGACGAGCGCCTGCACACCCTCGCCGGCCGCGCCGTGGGCGCCGTCTTCCGGCTCGTGCCCTGGCGCTACCGCTACCACCCGCGCGCCCGCGCAGGCTGGGACCGCGAGACCGGACGCGCCCCCGCGCACGCTCCGCTCGTCCACACACCCCGACGCAATCTTCCACCGCTCGGCCGGCGCGACGACCCCCAGCACTACAGCCCGAAGGTCTGAGTTCCCAGGGAGCTCACAGACAACGCCCACACCGCTCACGGGTTCCGGGACGATGCTCGGTCACATGGAATACATCGCTGTCGCAGCCCTCGTCGTCATGGCTCTGTCGGGAGTCGTCACCGCCCACGCCCCGAAATCGCTCGTCCACACCCGCTGACCGACGAGATCGTGGAATGCTCGAAGGATGGACTGGGACCTTCCGAGGCTCTTGAACCGCCCGCCGCTGATCAGCGACGAGCCGCTGTCGCCCGACCATGCGGCGAGCCGCATCAGCGCCTACATCTACGGCAACATCCTGGTGCTCGCCGCGCTCATCCCGGTCACCAAATCCCAGGAGACCCTGGGCATCGCCATCGTCGTCGGTGCCGCGCTGTCCACGTTTCTCGCCCACGTGTTCGCCGAGTCGGTAGGCCAGACGCTCCGGCTGGGCAGATCACTGTCCAGCACCGAACGCCTACGGGAACTACGGGACAGTGTCCCCGTCCTGACGTCCGCGGTGGTGCCTGCCGTGATCCTCGGCACGGCCCTGCTGGGCTGGCTGGAACCGAGAACCGCGCAATTGACCGCCGAGATCGTGATGATCGCCCGTATCGGGTCGATCAGTTACGTGATCAGCCGTCTCCGCCGCGAAAGGGTCACGAACGGCACGCACCTCGCCGCGTTCGGCCTCGCCGTGATCGCGACGATCATCGTGGTCATCAAGGTATTTCTGACACACTGACCGGTGGTTCGAGCAGTTCCACCCGCGACTCGGGCGCCGCCGCCCGCAACGCGTCGGCCGACAGGTCGTCCGGCTGGGCCTGCGACTGCACCTCCGCCTCCACCCGCGCCTGATACGTCTTCACCTCACGGTCGACGGCGTCGGCGTCCCAGCCGAGGACGGGGGCCACCAGTTGCGCCACCTGCTCGGCGCAGTTCACACCCCGATGCGAGTACTCGATGGCGATGCGCGTGCGCCGGGCGAGGATGTCGTCGAGATGGAGGGCGCCCTCGGCCGCCGCCGCATACACGACCTCGACCTGCAGGTAGGCCGGTGCGTCCGTGATGGGCTGGAGTAGTTCCGGTTTCCCGCTCGCCTGATCGAGCACCTCGTCGATCAGCGAACCGTACCGGTCCAGCAGATGCTTCACGCGGTACGGGTGAAGGCCGTACATCTGGCCGAGGTGAACGGTCTGATTGACCAGCGCGAAATAACCGTCCGCGCCGACGAGCGGCACCTTCTCCGTGATGGACGGCGCCATCCGCGCGGGAATGTCGTCGGCGGCGAGATCCACGGCGTCCTCTGCCATCACCCGGTAGGTGGTGTACTTGCCGCCCGCGATGGCGACCAGGCCCGGCGCCACCCGCGCGACGGCGTGTTCCCGCGAGAGTTTCGACGTCTCGTCGCTCTCCCCCGCGAGCAGCGGACGCAGGCCCGCGTAGACGCCGTCGATGTCGTCGGGGGTCAGCGACGTCACCAGCACCTTGTTGACGTGACCGAGGATATAGTCGATGTCGGCCTTCGTGGCCGCCGGGTGCGCCAGATCGAGATTCCAGTCCGTGTCGGTGGTGCCGATGATCCAGTGGCTGCCCCACGGGATCACGAACAGCACCGACTTCTCGGTGCGGAGGATGATCGCGGCGTCGCTGACGATCCGATCGCGCGGCACCACGATGTGGACGCCCTTGGACGCGCGGACGCGGAACCGGCCGCGTTGCCGCGACAGCGCCTGGATCTCGTCGGTCCACACCCCCGTGGCGTTGATGACGACGTGCGCCTTCACGTCCGCGGTGCGGCCGTCCTCGCAGTCCCGGACGCGCACTCCGGAGACCCGGTCCGCCTCCCGGAGGAATCCGACCACCTGCGTGGACGTGCGCACGACCGCCCCGTAGTGAGCGGCGGTGCGGGCGACGGTCATGGTGTGACGGGCGTCGTCGACGACGGTGTCGTAGTACTGGATGCCGCCGGTCAGCGAGTTGCGCTTGAGCCCCGGCGCCATCCGCAGCGCACCCGCGCGCGTCAGATGTTTCTGCGCCGGAACCGATTTGGCGCCGCCCATCCGGTCGTAGAGGAAGATGCCCGCCGCCATGTAGGGGCGCTCCCACACGCGGTGGGTGATCGGGAACAGGAACTTGAGCGGCTTCACCAGGTGCGGCGCGAGGGTGGTCAGCGACAGCTCACGCTCCCGGAGTGCCTCCCGGACCAGTCCGAACTCGAGTTGCTCGAGATAGCGCAGACCGCCGTGGAACATCTTCGACGAGCGACTCGACGTCCCGGACGCGTAATCGCGTGCCTCGACCAGCGCCACCTTCAGCCCGCGGGTGGCCGCATCGAGGGCCGCACCGGCTCCCACCACACCACCGCCGATCACGACGACGTCGAACTGTTCGGTCTGCAGCTTGTCCCATGCGGCATCACGCTGCCGGGGACCGAGGAACTGCACACCTGGCTGACTACTCAACTCGGGCTCCTGTGAGATGACGACGGATTCTCTGCCAGGCTAGTAGCTTCATGCGTGTGATTCAGTACATCGCCGCGATAGACCAGGGCACCACCTCCAGCCGCTGCATGATCTTCGATCACGACGGCGCCGTGGTCAGCGTCGCCCAGAAGGAACACGAGCAGTTCTTTCCGCGCGCAGGCTGGGTGGAGCACGATCCGACCCAGCTGTGGATCAACACCCGTGAAGTGGTGGCGTCCGCGCTCGCGAAGGCCGATCTCACCAAACGCGACATCGCCGCGATCGGCATCACCAATCAGCGGGAGACGACGGTCGTGTGGGACCGGGACACCGGAGAACCCGTGTACAACGCCATCGTCTGGCAGGACACGCGCACCGACGAACTGTGCACGCAACTCGGCGGCGACGAGGGCCCGGGCCGGTACCGGAAGTGCACCGGCCTGCCGCTGTCCACGTATTTCTCGGGGCCGAAGGTCCGGTGGATTCTCGACAACGTCGACGGCGCACGGGAGAAGGCGGACGCGGGCGAGCTCTGCTTCGGCACCATCGACAGCTGGATTCTGTGGCACATCACCGAGGGCACGCACGTGACGGATGTCACCAACGCCTCCCGCACCTTGTTGATGAATCTCGAGACCCTCGACTGGGATCCGGAGATCTGTGCCGATTTCGGCATCCCGATGTCGATGCTGCCCGAGATCCGCAGTTCGTCGGAGGTCTACGGCGTCGGACGCCCGCACGGGACGCTGCCCGGCGTGCCGGTGGCCGGAATCCTCGGCGACCAGCAGGCCGCCACGTTCGGGCAGGCCTGCCTGTCGGAGGGCGAAGCGAAGAACACGTACGGAACGGGGAACTTCCTGCTGCTCAACACGGGGACCACACCCGTGCACAGCAAGCACGGACTCCTCACCACTGTCTGCTACAAGATCGGTGACGCGCCGGCCGTCTACGCCCTCGAGGGGTCGGTGGCCGTCACCGGCTCACTGGTGCAGTGGCTGCGCGACAATCTGGGAATCATCGAGTCCGCCAAGGACATCGAGGATCTGGCCAAGTCGGTCGACGACAACGGCGGCGCCTACTTCGTGCCCGCGTTCTCCGGACTGTTCGCACCGCGCTGGCGGCCCGACGCCCGCGGGGCCATCGTCGGCCTCACCCGGTTCGTGAACAAGGGCCATCTCGCCAGGGCCGCCCTGGAGGCCACCGCATATCAGACCCGCGAGGTGATCGAGGCGATGCGCGCCGATTCGGGCGTCGAACTCGCCTCCCTCAAGGTGGACGGCGGCATGGTCGTCAACGAGACCCTCATGCAGTTCCAGTCGGACATTCTCGCCGTGCCCGTCATCCGTCCCGTCGTCAACGAGACGACGGCTCTGGGCGCCGCGTACGCCGCCGGGCTGGCCGTCGGCTTCTGGGAGAGTGAGGACGACATCCGCGCGAACTGGGCCGTCGACAAGACGTGGGAACCCGCGATGGACGAGGCCGAGTCCACCCGGCTCTACGCCGAGTGGAACAAGGCGGTCGAACGGACCTACGACTGGGCGTGATCGGCGTACGCGTCGCCGAGTCTCGCCGCAGCACCCGTCAGCACGTCCTCCGAACAGGTCGCGAAGCACAGCCGCAGAGCGCTCCGGTGCTCCGAGGCGACGCAGAAAGCCGATCCGGGGACGAAAGCGACACCGTGGTCCACGGCGGTCTGCAGCAGTGCCGCCGTGTCGATGTCCGCGTCCGTGAGCTCGGTCCAGCAGAACATCCCGCCCGCCGTCGACGACACGCGGGCGCGGTCGCCGAACGTCGAGGTGACGCCGTCCGCGAGCGCCCGGGCCCGGGACCCGTAGCGGGCGCGCAGCATCTCCAGATGCAGGCCCAGCCACGGCTCATCCGACAGCAGTCCGGCGGCGATCTGGTGCGTCAGCGACGAACCGCAGAGGTCCGCGCCCTGCTTGAGCAGCTCGACGGCCTCACACACCCGCCGGTCGCCGTGCAGCCACCCGACCCGCAGCGCAGGCGCCAGGATCTTCGACGCACTGGACAGCCGGATCACCCGGTCCGACAACGCGGCGACGGGTGCGGGCGGTGGCCCGTCGAAGAAGAGTTCACCGTACGGGTCGTCCTCGATCACCCAGAAGCCGTAACGGTCCGCCAGTGAGGCCAGGTGTTCCCGGCGGCCGGGCGCCAGGACGACGCCGCGAGGGTTGTGGAAGTTGCTCACCGTGTGGACCACGGTCGGCCGCAGTCCGTCCTCGAGCATGCCCTGCAGGGCGGCGGTGTCCATCCCGTCGGCGTCGAGTGCGACGGACCGGACGTCGGCCTCCGCGGCCCGGAACACCTGTAGCGCTCCGGTGTAGGCGGGTTCCTCGACGATCACGACGTCGCCGGGATCGAGCAGCACCTGGGCGAGAAGGCTCAGCGCCTGCTGCGAGCCGTGGGTGACGACGACGTCGGCGGCGCCGAGCGGCCGGCCGATCTTCGCGCCCTCCCGGGCGGCGAGCACGTCGCGGAGCCGGCGCAGCCCGGTGGTCTCGCCGTACTGGACGGAGGCCGGGTCCGCGAGCGCGAGTTCGGCTTCCTTCCGGATCCGTTCGCGCGGAATGAATTCGGGGTCGGGCAGCCCGCCTGCGAGGCTGACCACGTCGGGCCGGGCGGTGAGGGTGAGAAGGTCACGGATGGCGGAGCTGTGCAGACCATCCATGCGGCGGGCAAGTGATTGCGGCATGTCGACTCCCAGGAGGCACGTCAAAGCAGGGATCAGGTGAGGAACACCCTGTCCGTCCTGGGTCTGCGGGGCGGGAGAGCGCCGAGGCACGGGTCGGTGATTTCGAACCGTGCCCCGACTATCTCACCGGAGGAGCCACTATGTGAAATGCATATCCCACACTTCGGGATCAGTCCAGGTCGTCGTGCCGCATCAGCTGGCGTGCCGCCTCGGTGATCGAACCCGTCAGCGACGGGTACACCGAGAACGTCGCGGCAAGATCGTTGACGGTGAGGTTGTTCTGCACGGCGATCGCGATCGGCAGGATCAGTTCCGAGCCGTTGGGGGCCACCACGACGCCGCCGATGACCACACCGGTGGCCGGACGGCAGAAAATTTTCACGAAGCCCCGGCGCAGTCCGGACATCTTGGCGCGCGGGTTGGTGTTGAGCGGGAGCATGACGGTGCGGGCCGGCACCTCGCCGTCATCGATCGCGGCCTGGCTGACGCCCACGGTGGCGATCTCGGGGCGGGTGAACACGGCCGAGGCCACGGTCTTCAGCTTGATGGGGCTGACGCCCTCACCGAGCGCGTGGTACATCGCGATGCGGCCCTGCATGGCGGCGACGGACGCGAGCGGCAGCAGACCGGTGCAGTCGCCCGCCGCGTAGATCCCGGACACCGGCGTCCGCGACACACGGTCCACGCGCAGGTATCCGCCCTTGTCGAGCTCGATGCCGACCTTCTCCAGTCCGAGACCCTGGGTGTTGGGAACCGAACCGACGGTCATCAGGGCGTGGCTGCCCTCGACCGTCCGGCCGTCGGCGAGCACGACGACGATGCCGTCCTCGGTGCGCTTCACGGCATCGGCCCTGGCGTGCTTGACCAGGGTGACGCCACGCTCGGCGAGGACGTCCTCGAGCACGAGGGCGGCGTCGGCGTCCTCACCGGGCAGGACGCGGTCGCGACTGGACACCAGCGTGACCTTGACGCCCATCTCGGTGTAGGCGGACACGAACTCGGCACCGGTCACACCGGAACCGACGACGACGAGGTGCGTGGGCAGCTCCTCGAGGTCGTAGAGGTCGCGCCACGTCAGGATGCGCTCGCCGTCCGGCTCCGCCCCGGGGATCACCCGGGGGCTCGCGCCCGTGGCGATCAGGACGACGTCCGCATCGAGTGTCTTCTTCTCGCCGTTCCCGAGGGTGGCACACACCTGGTGGGACGCCATGCCCAGTCGCGGGTCGGCGATCTCGGCGGTGCCCGACAGCAGTTCGACACCCACCGTCTGCAGGCGGGTGCGGATGTCGGAAGACTGCGCCTGCGCGAGGCTCTTCACGCGGGCGTGGATCTGCGGCAGCGCGACCGTGGCCTGCTCGGGATCGAGCGCAATGCCCAGGTCGGTGGCGCGCCGCATGTCGGTGCGCACGCCGGTGGAGGCAATGAACGTCTTGGACGGCACACAGTCGAACAGAACGCAGGCGCCGCCCACCCCGTCCGAATCGATCAAGGAGACGGAGGCGCCGTGCTGTGCGGCCACCAGCGCTGCCTCGTATCCGGCAGGCCCGCCACCAATGATCACGATTCGGGTCATCTGTCCTCCAATTCAACTGTCGACCGGGGTCTCCGGCCGGCTCTTCCTGCGATCGCAGCGCGTCGTGTCGTGCACTGCATGCAACAGATTACTAGCCACCGTTTAGGCTTGCCGCCGTGTCGATCTATGCCGCCTACGGGTCCAACATGCATCCCGAGCAGATGTTGCAGCGCTGCCCACACTCGCCGATGGCGGGGACGGGCTGGCTGCACGGCTGGCGACTGACGTTCAGTGGCGGGGACATCGGCTGGGAGGGCGCACTCGCCACCGTGGTCGAAGACCCCGATTCCAAGGTGTTCGTCGTGCTCTACGACGTCCCCGAGGAGGACGAGGTCAGCCTCGACCGATGGGAGGGCTCCGAACTCGGCATCCACCGCAAGATCCGCGTCCGCGTGGACACCGATGGCGAACCCGTTCTCGCCTGGTTGTACGTGCTCGACGCGTACGAGGGCGGCCTGCCGTCCGCTCGCTACCTCGGGGTGATGGCCGACGCCGCAGAGATCGCCGGGGCCCCCTCCGACTATGTGCGCGACCTGCGCACCCGCAACAGCCGCAACGTCGGACCGGGCACCGAATAGAACCGCCTGACGCCGCGCCTCAGCCCAGCACGAGGCTCGACAGCACCCGGACCCCCACGCCCAGCGCCCGCTCGTCCAGATCGAACGTGGGCTGGTGGATGTCGAGTTGCTCGCCGACACCCGACCAGACGCCGAGCCGGGCCATCGCGCCGGGAACCTCTTCGAGATACCAGGAGAAGTCCTCGCCGCCGCCGGACTGCGGCGTGTCGGCGAGGGCGTCCGGGCCGACCGTGCGGATGGCGTCCTCGAACATGCGCGTCGACACCTCGTCGTTAACGACGGGCGGGACGCCGCGGCGGTAGTTGAGCTGGTACCGCACCCCGGTGGGCGCGAGCAGACCGTGGACGATCTCCCGGACCAGCGGCTCGAGCATCTCCCACGTCTCGTGATCGCCGGTCCGCACGGTGCCGGTCATCATGCCGGTCTGCGGAATAGCGTTGGGCGCCCGGCCGGCGCTCACGGCACCCCACACCATCACGGTGCCGGTGCGGGGGTCGATCCGCCTGCTGAGCATGCCCGGCAACCCGGTCACGACGGTGCCCAGCGCGAACACGAGGTCGGTGGTCAGGTGCGGACGCGACGTGTGGCCGCCCGGTGAGTCGAGCACGACCTCGATGGTGTCGGCCGCGGACGTGATCGCGCCGAGCCGCACCCCGACCCGCCCGGCCGCGAGCCGCGGATCGCAATGGAGGGCGAAGATTCGCGACACCCCTTCGAGCCGTCCGGCAGCGACGACGTCGAGCGCACCGCCGGGCATGACCTCCTCGGCGGGCTGGAAGATCAGCCGGACACCCACCGGGAGGTCGGGGATCTCGCTGAGCGCCAGACCGGTTCCCAGCAGGATCGTGGTGTGGGCGTCGTGTCCGCACGCGTGCGACACGCCCGGCACCGTCGACGAGTACGTGGCGCCGGTGAGTTCCTGGAGCGGAAGCGCGTCGATGTCGGCGCGCAACGCGATGCGGGGACCGTCCGACGGTCCGAGATCACACGTGAGGCCCGTCCCGCCGGGCAGCAGTTCGGGCGACAGACCGGCCGCAGCCAGCCGGGTCGCCACGAATTCCGTCGTCGCGTACTCGTGTCGCGCGAGTTCGGGATTGGCGTGGATGTGTCGACGCCACTGGGAGAGTTCGTCGGTGTGAGCGAGAATCCATTTGTCGACTGCCGCGTTCACCGGCGATCAACTCCTTCCAACAACCGCACCCGCTGTGTGTCGTCCGTCGCCGCGCGAACTGCCGTGCGAGCCAGCGCAATCGCTCCGTCGATCACAGCGCGGTCGGCGGACTCGGTGATGCACGCCGCCGCGAACCGAGGCTGATGCGTCACCGCGCCGCCCGAATCGAGGCCGATGACGGGATGAATTCCGGGCAGGACGTTGGTGACGTTGCCCATGTCGGTGCTGCCCAGCGGACGGACGCCCTCCCACTCGAGCGGCAACGGTGTCCGTCCCATGTCGATGATCTGCTCCCGGTACGTCGCGACCAGCCACGGGTCCGGCGTCAGTTCCGTGTACGTGGGCGACACCGTCCGGATCTCGTGCGTGCACCCGGTGGCGAGTGCGCCGGCCGCGAAACACGCCTCCGCGCGTGTCGTCAGCTCGGACAGCGCCCACGCCGTCTCGGCGCGCAGGTAGTAGAGCATTTCGGAGCGTGCGGGAACGATGTTGGGCGCGGTGCCGCCGTCGGAGACGATCCCATGGATCTGCTGCCCCGGCGAGAGGTGTTGGCGCAGCAGGCCGATCCCGACCTGGGCGACGGTCGCGGCGTCGGCGGCGTTGCGCCCAAACTCCGGTGCGGCCGACGCGTGCGCTTCGCGGCCGGTGAACGTGACCGCGATGTCGGCCAGCGCGAGGGACGTCGCTCCCGTGATGTCGATCGGACCCGGATGCACCATCAGCGCGGCCGCGACATCGTCGAAGACGCCTTTCTCGAGCATGGCGATCTTTCCGCCGCCGCTCTCCTCGGCGGGCGTCCCGATGACCCGCACCGTGATCCCGAGCCGGCCGGCGACCGTGGCGAGCGCGACGCCGGCACCGACCGCGGACGCCGCGATGATGTTGTGCCCGCACGCGTGACCGATCTCCGGGAGCGCATCGTACTCGGCACAGATTCCGATGACGAGGTCGCCGCTGCCGAACGTGGCGTCGAACGCCGTGGGCAGGTCCGCGATGCCCGACTGCACGTCGAACCCGCTGCGTGTGAGCAGTTCGGTGATCTTCGCGACGCTCCGGAACTCCTCGAACGCCAGTTCCGGTTCGCTGTGGATCGAATGGGACAGCGCGATCAGATCGGTCTCGATTGACCTGACCGCCGCCTCGACATCCGCATTCACGTGCTCATTCTCTCACCCGAAGCTGAAGTTGCTCTTGTCCGTCACCGTGGCGAGCGCGGCGAGGGCGTCGTGATGGATTCCGCGCTTGATCCCGGCGAGGTTGGCGCCGCGGGTGGCGGTCAGTGCGGCGGCCCGTGTCACCGCGGCCGCGAGGACGCCGTCCCCGTCCGCGATCTCGTCGACGATGCCCGCGCCGAGCGCGTCCGAACCGCCGTAGCGGCGGCCCGTCGTCATCGCCTCCACCGCAGTCTGCTTGGGCAGACGGGTGTTCAGGAGCGCCGACATCCCCACGGTGAAGGGCATGTTCAGCGACACCTCGGGGAGGCAGTAGAACCCGCGGTCGGCGCGCATGACCCGGAAGTCGTGCGACGTGGCGAGCATCGCGCCGGCACCGAAACTGTGCCCCTGCACGGCGGCGACGGTGGCCATCGGGAACGCGAGGAGGCGGCTGTAGATCGTGTGCACCCGGTCGAGGTATTCCGGGAGCTTGTCCGTGTTGGCGAAGATCCACGTGGTGTCCAGACCGTTCGTGAAGAACTTGCCCGTCGCGGTCGTGACCAGCGCGGCGGGACCCTCATGGGCTTCCACCTCGTCCAGCGCGGCGTGGGTGGCGTCGATCCAGTCCGGATGGAAGCGGTTCTCGTTGTCCGTCTCGCCCTCGTTGCCGAGGTTCAGGATGAATACGTCGCCGTCGCGATCGAGATAGGGCATGAGTGGAAGACTATCGCCTCATGGGAACGCCAGACGCCGCGGCCGCCGCGCTCGCCGCGCACACGAACTGCGCCGAACACTCGATCGCCGTCGTCCTCGGATCGGGGTGGAATGCCGCCGCCGACCGGTTCGGCGAATCACTCTGCACCGTCCCGATGGCCGATCTACCGGGGTTCACACCGCCGTCCGCCGCGGGTCACGCCGGAACGATCCGCTCCGTCGAGGTGGGCGGCAAGCGGATCCTCGTTCTGCTCGGCCGCACCCACGCCTACGAGGGCCATCCCCTGTCGTCCGTCGTCCACCCGGTGCGGACGGCCATTGCCGCCGGAGCGACGACCGTCATCCTGACGAACGCGGCCGGCGGAATCCGCGAGGACTTCACCGTCGGACAACCCGTGCTGATCAGCGATCACCTCAACCTCACGGCCCGATCACCTCTCGTGGGCGCGGAGTTCGTGGACCTCGTCGACGCGTACGACCCCGAACTGCGGACCCTCGCCCGCGACATCGACGGGTCGCTGACCGAAGGCGTCTACGCCGGGCTGCCGGGCCCGCACTACGAGACCCCCGCCGAGATCCGCATGCTGCGGACGATCGGTGCGGACCTCGTCGGCATGTCCACCGTCCACGAGACGATCGCGGCGCGGGCGCTCGGCGCCCGTGTCCTCGGGATCTCGATGGTGACGAATCTCGCGGCCGGCATCACCGGCGAGCACCTGAACCACGAGGAGGTCCTCGCCGCGGGCCGGGCGTCCGCCGACCGCATGGGCGGTCTCCTGCGAGAATTGGTGGAACGCTTATGAACGATGCGATCGCGGACTGGATCGACGCCGATCCCGACCCCGAAACCCGGGCGGAACTCGCGAATCTCTCCGCAGACGAGCTCGCCGACCGATTCGCCGCTCCGCTGAGTTTCGGGACCGCGGGTCTGCGCGGGCCGGTGCGGGCAGGCCCGAACGGCATGAACCTCGCCGTCGTGATCCGCACGACGGCCGGGCTGAGCGCGTGGCTGAAAGACCGGTGCCTGGGCGGCTCCACCGTCGTCGTCGGGCGCGACGCGCGGCACGGATCCGAGAAGTTCGCGGTCGCCGCGGCGGAAGTACTGGCGGCCGCGGGATTCTCGGTCGTCCTCCTCCCCCGCCCGCTCCCCACGCCGATCGTCGCGTTCGCGGTCCGCCGCCTCCGCGCCGCGGCCGGCGTGCAGATCACCGCCTCCCACAACCCCGCCGCCGACAACGGATACAAGGTCTACCTCGACCGCGGCGCCCAGTTGATCTCGCCGTCCGACCGGGAGATCGAAGCATCGATCACCCGGGTCGGGCCGGCGAACCTCGTGCCGCGCACCCCGGTGACACCGGCGTCCGAGGAACTCCTCGACCTCTACGTCGACCGGGTCGCGTCCCTGCCGACGGGACGGTCGCGGACACTGCGCATCGCGCTCACCGCCATGCACGGCGTCGGCGGCGAGACCGCGGTCACCGCACTGAAATCCGCCGGATTCACCGACGTCCACACCGTCGCCGCGCAGTTCCACCCGGACCCGGGCTTCCCGACCGTCGAGTTCCCCAATCCCGAGGAGCCGGGGGCCTCGGACGCCGTCCTCGCTCTCGCCGCGGAGGTCGGCGCCGACATCGCGCTGGCCCTCGACCCGGACGCCGACCGGTGCGCGGTCGGCGTGCGCGGACCGGACGGCTGGCGGATGCTCCGCGGCGACGAGACGGGCATCCTGCTCGGCGAGCACGTCCTCGCGTCCGCCCCGGCCGATTCGCTCGTCGCGACGACGATCGTCTCGTCCGCCCTCCTCGGAAAGCTCGCCGAGGCCCGCGGCGCCCGCTTCGCCCGCACCCTCACCGGTTTCAAGTGGCTCGTGCGGGCCGGCGAGGGTCTCGTGTACGCGTACGAGGAAGCGATCGGTCACTGCGTCGACCCGGAGTCGGTGCGCGACAAGGACGGCATCTCCGCCGCGGTGGTGGCCGCCGACCTCGCCGCGACGCTGCGGGCAGAGGGGTCGACACTCCTCGACAGGCTGGACGACTACGCGCTCGAATTCGGGTTGCACGCCGGAGACCAGGTGTCGCGACGTGTCACCGACCTCGCGGACATTACCGCGATGATGCGACGCCTGCGGTCGGATCTGCCTGCCGAACTGGCCGGCGAACCCGTCGAGGCCACGGATCTGGCGGAACTGCGGGGGCAGTCCCGCACCGACGCGGTCGTTCTCGCGGGGTCCACCGTCCGGATGGTCGTGCGTCCCTCGGGAACCGAACCCAAGCTCAAGTGCTACCTGGAGGCGGTCGTCCCGGTGCCCGATCGATCGGCGCTACCCACAGCCCGCGAGAGGGCCGCGACCCGGTTGAACCTGTTGCGCGAGTTCGCCGAAGCCCTGTAGCCGAGGAGTCAGCGCGGCCCGAACTGACGGTCCCCGGCGTCGCCGAGGCCGGGCACGATGAACGCGTCCTCGTTGAGCCCCTCGTCAACCGCAGCGGTGACGAGTCGCACGGGATGACCCGACGCCGAGAGGGCGGCAACACCTTCGGGCGCCGCCACGACGCACACGGCGGTGACGTCCGTGGCGCCGCGGGCGACGAGCAACTCGATCGTGTGCACCATCGAACCGCCGGTCGCGAGCATCGGGTCGAGGACGTACACCGGGATGCCGGACAGGTCCGCGGGGAGCGACTCGAGGTACGGCACCGGCAGATGCGTCTCCTCGTCCCGGGCCATGCCGACGAAACCGACTCGCGCCTGCGGGATCAGGCTGCTGGCCTGCTCGACCATGCCCAGTCCGGCGCGCAGGACGGGAACGAGTAACGGCGGATGGGTGAGCCGCACCCCGTCGGTCGTGGCGATGGGCGTGACCACGTCGAATGTCTCGACCGGAGCCTCGCGCATCGCCTCGTACACCAACATGTGTGTCAGCCTTCGCAAGGCGGCGCGAAATGTGGCATTGTCGCTGCGCGCATCGCGCATCGTTGTCAGGAGGACCGCTGCGAGCGGGTGGTCGACGACGTGCGTGTTCATTCTCGAAGAATAAGGGGGCGCGGGGCGAGATTTCGCAGGAGAGCAATTCTCGGCGAATCGGGGGCGGAACCGAATCGGGTCTCACCGGCGGCGGGCGCCGTCCAATATGGTGACCGGTTTGACGTCCTCTCGGCCGTGAACGACCGAGATTCCCCTCGGGACTCGCGTCCCGAGGTTCCTGTTTCACAGATAGTTGCCTCCCCGCACTTACGTGCGGGGCGGTCTCACACCATCTCCGCAGGCTGCCACCGTCAGTCCGACGGCCAAAATGTTCTTCGCCGCGTTCACATCCCTGTCGTGGACGACGCCACATCGGCACGTCCACTCCCGCACGGTCAGCGGCATCTCCGAGGCGATTCCCCCACACACCGAGCAGGTCTTCGACGACGGAAAGAACCGGTCGATCGCCACCACCCGCCGCCCATACCAATCGGCCTTGTACTCGACCATGGACCGAAACTCGGACCAACTCGCATCCGAGATCGCCAGAGACAACGACCGATTCTTGACCATGTTCCGCACACTCAGATCCTCGATGGCGATCACTTGATTTTCGCGCACCAGTCGAGTGGAGAGTTTGTGCAGATAATCGTGACGCCGATCGGTGATCCGGCCATGTATCTTCGCGACTTTTTGTCGGGCCTTGGCCCGGTTACAGGATCCTTTCTTCTTCTTGGCAAGCACCCGCTGCGCCTTCGCCAGCCGCTTGCGGTCCCTGCGTTCGTGGCGCGGGTTGGTGATCTTCTCTCCCGTCGAGAGCGTGTAGAGGCTGGTGATCCCGGCGTCGAGCCCGACCACCTGATCGGTCGGCCCGAACTCGGTGATCATGTCCTCGACGAGGATCGAGATGTGGTACTGACCGCGAGCATTGCGCGACACCGTCACCTGCGACGGCGCGGCCCCCTCCGGTAGCGGCCTCGACCATCGAATGTCCAGGGGTTCGGACTGCTTGGCCAACCGGATCTGCCCGCCGCGGTAGGTGAAGCAGTTCGAGTAGTAGGTCGCCGAATCCTTCGACTGGCCCTTCTTCTTGAATTGCGGGTAGCGGGTCTGTTTGCGCCAGAACTTGTCGAACGCGCCCTGCAACTGCCGCAGCGACTCCTGCAACGGCCCCTTCGACGGCTCCGACAACCACTCGGTCTCGGTGTCCCGTTTCCATCCGGTGAGCATCTTCGAGGTGTCCGCGTAGGTGACCCGCCGCCGTTCCTGCGACCAGGCACGCGAGCGCTCGGCCAACGCCCGGTTGTAGACATACCGGGTGCATCCGAACGTCCGAGCAAGCTGTTCCGCCTGCACCGCGGTCGGATAGAAGCGGTACTTGAACGCCCGCTTCACCACCCTCCCCGCCATGACTGAGAGACTAACATCCTAAAATTCCAGAGGCAGGGGATCGGCTACCCGGACCTGAAGGACCTGGTTTGCCCCGAAAGATTCACGGATCAAATCCGACTGGGGATGACGATGAACGACTTGAGGGCGGCTACCGCGAGTATCGCCGAGTCGAGCGAGTCCGATCAGGTCACAGCCGCAGTATGACGGGAAAGGCACGCTGACCGATCTCTGGATGGACCACTCCATCTCGACGCTCGAGGCCCGCACACTCGCGACGATGATCACGAGCACCACCCAGGAGGCCGCCCGGCTCGCCACCGGACAGCGCACCCGGGGCATGACGACGCTGCAGGACGGGTTCGGGAAGGTGTGACGGTCACTCCCCAGCGAAGTCGACGACCGTCTGACTGAGCGGCATTTCGTCGGTACGGGGTTCCGGAGTGGGCAGATACGTGACGTCCTCGAGCGTCGCGTGCCCTGCCAGGTCGAACGCGTCGAACTCGAACGGCACGCTCTCGGCCAACGCCGGATTCGTGTTGTCCATCAGATGGAAGTGCAGGTGCGGCGCCGTCGACTGTCCGCTGTTGCCGAGTTGACCCACCACCGCCCCTTTCTCGACGTGATCGCCCTCCTTCACCGAGATACTGCCCGGCACGAAGTGGCCGTAGAACGCGTACACGCCGTTCCCGAGGTCCAGGACTATGTGGTTGCCAGTCGCCTCGGTGAGGTTGCGCTCGGGCTGCGGTTCCCCGATCACGTTCTCCTCCTGGCCGTCGAGAACCGAGACGACCTCCGCGTCGGCCACCGCGATCACGTCGGCCCGGCACCCGACGTAGTTCTCCTTGGTGTTGTCGCCCCGGTACGCGAAGCCCTCGCGGTCCACCCCCAGGAAGTCGATCGCGTATCGCTCGAAGTTCAGCAGCCGTCCGTCGACCGACCAGACGCCGCGGCGATGATGGGTGTTGTCGGCGCAGCAGCCTTCCATCGCCGCGCACCCGTCCCCGCGGAGGGGCGGGCCGATCACCGGGACCGTCCCGTCGAAGACCTGGACGGTCACCGAGGTGTCGAGGGTGGCAGGCACGGGACCGCCGGATTCGTCGACCATGCCCGCGAGGCCGGGAATCGGCTGATCCGGCGGCGGCGTCTCCAGCGCACGGACCGAAACCGTCGCCTTCATCCCTGCCGGCACCGGGGTCGCCTCGTCCATGGCGACGTCGACGAAGAAGAAACCGAGCTGGGCCGGCTGCAGGCGATCGGTCGGGGTCGCGTTGTCACCCACGAGGTTCATGTTCGCCGCGACCGACCCGCCCTCGTAGTTCGCGAGGTCGCTGTCCGCTCCGTCGGCCGAGCCGATCTGCACGCGCTGCACGACCAGTGGAACGGCCGCGGTGTTCGTCACGTGGACCTCGAACGTCAGATCGTTCCGACCGTCCGTCGCGGCGACGGGGGACGGGGCGAACGGCATGGACAGCGCGACGGGTGAGGGACCGTCGAGCCGAGCGGTCGACGACAGCCGTTCGGCGCTGGACCATTCAGTCCCCCACTCCGGCGAATCCGAACCGGAGGCGTCTGACCGCCGCACGCGGTGGTCGCCGCGCACATCCCCGGCACTGCGATCGAGGAGACGGACGACCGTCGCCGGCGGGGTCGTCGAGTTACCTCGCCGGCCCGGAACACGCACCCTCCTCGAACGGTTCGACGCATTGTGAAAGTCATGGTAGGGCTCCGATACGCGCCGTTCGCCCCGTTGGGCCGACTCGGTCGCGGCTGCTGCGACACGGCGGCGGCGGGCGTCGGAAACGGTCCGCACACAGCCCGGGTATAACTTTGGCCGCGGGGTCGATAGGCTTCGCGCCATGGCTGGAGACATCGTCCCGATCGAACTCGGTCTCACCGACGGCGACCTCGTGACACTGTGGGCACCACGGTGGCGTGAGGGTGACGACGAGTGGGAAGCATTCCTTGGTCACGAGGAAGACCTCTATGGGTTCGAATCAGTGGCAGAACTCGCTGCTTTCATCCGCACGAACACGGACAACGATCTCGTCGAGCACCCTGCCTGGAGTGTGGTGTCCGGACTGTCCGCCGCCGAACTCGAGCCCGATGAGAACTTCTGCTTCGATCTGATCGGTGTTCCGGAGCTGGCGGCGAGCGACCCCGAGGCCCTCGTCGTGAGCGAACTCGAAGACACGCTCAACATGGTGCGCAACATCGGTGAGGTCTGCGAGCTGGACGCGGTCACCAAGTTCTTCAATGCGAATCCCATTCTCGGCGCGCTGCCCGCAGGCGCCAGCGCATTCGAGGGCCGTGAGGGCGAGGAGCTGTGGGCCCAGATCGGCACCGCCATCGCGAAGGGCTGGGATGACGTCCTCGACGCCGTCGACAACATCGTCGCCACCCCCGAGGTGGACGCCGAGGCGGTAGCCGTCGCCGAGGCCGAACTGGTGGCCGCCGACGAGAACACCGTCGACGTGGACGACGTGGCCGAAGAGGCGGAGGAAGACGAAGAGTTCGTCGCGCTCGACCTCGATACCGAGGACGAGGAGGAGGACGACTCGTTCTGGGGGGCGGTGGGTGTCGACCCCGTCAAGATCATCACGTCCGGGGAGACCTACTTCACGCTCCGCTGCTACCTCGACGACGACGCGATCTTCCTCGGGCGTGACGGCGCGATCTTCGTCTTCACGTCCGAACGCGCGCTGGCTCGGTATCTCGCCGACAACCACGAGCACGCCCTCGCGCAGGTGAGCACGTACGAGGAGATCCAGGTGGCGGCGGTCGACGGATCGCTCGAGGTCGAGGTCACCGACGAGAATGTGTACGTCCTGCCCGGTCTCGCCGACGACCTGGCCGCGGGCCCGGAGTCCGTCGATGCCGATCAGCTCGACCTCGCCGTCGAATTGTTCACCGATGCAGCCGATTTCGCCGACGACGATTCGGTGGAAACCGCACTCGCGACGTCCGAGCCGCTGGGCTGGTACGTCTCGTTCGTCCTCAACCCGGATCCGACGCGGATGGCGCCCAGTGCACCGTTCGACGCGGAGGCCGAGGCGTGGCGGACGCTCGAGCGGGAGTTCGAGGCCCGCTTGCGGACGGTGTGAGCGTCCGCCCTCGGGGCGCTCAGCCCACCAGCACGGCGAATCCCGGCTTGATCACCTCGTCGATCAACTGCAGCCGCTGATCGAACGGGATGAAGGCCGATTTCATGGCGTTGATGGTGTAGCGCTCGAGATCTGTCCAGCCGTAACCGAACGTCTCGACGAGGCGGAGCATCTCCTGACTCATGCTGGTATCGCTCATCAGCCGGTTGTCGGTGTTGACGGTCACCCGGAACCGCAGCCGGGCGAGCAGGTCGAACGGATGATTCTCGAGTGCGTCCACGGCCCCGGTCTGGACGTTGGAACTGGGACACAGTTCCAAGGGAATCCTTTTGTCCCGCACATAGTTCGCGAGCCTTCCCAGCACCGGGACGCCGTCGTCGCCGATCGTGATGTCGTCGGTGATCCGGACCCCGTGACCGAGCCGGTCCGTCCCGCAGAACGCGATGGCCTCGTGAATGGACGGCAGACCGAACGCCTCACCCGCGTGAATGGTGAAGTGTGCATTGCTGCCCCGCATGTACTCGAAGGCGTCGAGGTGGCGGCTGGGCGGATTCCCGGCCTCGGCGCCGGCGATGTCGAAACCGACGACACCGCGGTCCCGGAACCGGATCGCCAGTTCCGCGATCTCCCGGGACCGCGCCGCGTGCCGCATCGCGGTGAGCAGGACGCCGATCCGGATGTTCTGACCGCGCACCTCCGCCGCCGACTCCCCGGCCTCGAATCCCAGCAGGACCTGCTCCACCACCTCGTCGAGGGTCAACCCGTCCTCGAGGTGCTGCTCCGGGGCGAACCTGACCTCGGCGTAGACCACCCCGTCGCCGGCGAGGTCCTCGGCGCATTCGCGGGCGACGCGTTCGAGCCCGGCGGGTGTCTGCATGACCGCGACCGTGTGGGCGAACGTCTCGAGGTATCTCTCGAGCGAACCGCTGTCGGCGGCCTCCCGGAACCACGTGGCGAGCGCGGGCGCGGTGTCGGCGGGCAGCGCGTCGTAGCCGCAGTCGCGGGCGAGTTCGAGGACCGTCTCGGGCCGGAGACCTCCGTCGAGATGGTCGTGCAGCAACACCTTCGGCGCTCGGCGCAGGGCCGACAGATCCAGTGCGGTCATGCGTCGACGTTAGCGTGAGGGATCCTCTATCCGCTCGATGACGAGCGGCGTGGCCACCGACGGCGCGTCGGCCACGACGGTCCAGGCTTCGGAAAGTGCGGCTTTCGCCGCGGCGAACCGTTCGGGCGTGTCGGTGTGCAGCGTGACGAGCGGGGTGCCCACCGACACCGTCTCCCCCGGCTTCGTGTGCAACTCGATGCCCGCCCCAGCCTGCACCGGCTCGCCCTGTCGCGCCCGACCCGCGCCGAGCCGCCATGCGGCGAGCCCGACCGCCATGGCGTCGAGACCGCACACCACCCCGTCCGACTCGGACAGCAGCACCTCGGTGTGCCGGGCCGTCGGCAGCGGCGCGTCGGGGTCGCCGCCCTGGGCGGCGATCATCCTCCGCCAGCGGTCCATGGCGGACCCGTCCCGCAGTTTGTCGGCCGGGTCGACACCGTCGATTCCGGCTGCCTTCAACATTTCTCGCGCGAGCTCGAGAGTGAGTTCCACGACGTCGGACGGGCCGCCCCCGGCGAGCACCTCCAGCGATTCCCGCACCTCCAGCGCATTGCCCGCCGTGTGGCCGAGTGGCGCGTCCATCGCCGTGAGCAACGCCATCGTCCGCACTCCGGCGTCGTTCCCGAGGTCGACCATCGTCTGGGCGAGTTCGCGCGCGTCGTCGAGCTTCTTCATGAACGCGCCCGACCCGACCTTGACGTCGAGCACGAGCGCGCCGGTGCCCTCGGCGATCTTCTTGCTCATGATCGAGCTGGCGATCAGGGGAATCGACTCGACCGTCCCGGTGACGTCGCGGAGCGCGTACAACCGCCGGTCCGCCGGTGCCAGATCCGAGCCCGCGGCGCACACGACGGCTCCGACGGCGGGATCGGACAGGATCTCGGCCATCTCGGAGGTGTCGAGGTCGGCGCGCCAGCCGGGGATCGACTCGAGCTTGTCGAGGGTTCCGCCGGTGTGACCCAGCCCGCGTCCCGACAGTTGCGGAACCGCGGCGCCGCACGCGGCGACCAGCGGCGCGAGCGGAAGCGTGATCTTGTCGCCGACACCACCCGTCGAGTGCTTGTCCACGGTGGGGCGGCCGAGGTGGGTGAAGTCGAGGCGGCGACCGGACGAGATCATCGCCGTGGTCCAGCGGCTCACCTCTTCGCGTGTCATCCCGCGGAAGTAGATCGCCATGGCCAGCGCCGACATCTGCTCGTCGGCCACGACCCCCCGGGTGAATGCCTCGACCACCCAGTCGATCTCTGCACCGGACAGTTCCCTGCCGTCGCGCTTGGCGGCGATGATCGACGAGGCGTCATGCATGGCTGATTCTCCCCTTCTCCTCCGGACCGAAAGCGTCCGGCAGCAGCTGTTCCAATGGGCGCACGCCGGCCCGGTGGTCGACGAGCAGTGCGGGGCCGCCGTGCTCGAAGAGAATCTGCCGGCAGCGTCCGCACGGCATGAGTATGTCGCCACTCGCGTCACAGCAGGTGAAGGCAATTAATCGCCCGCCACCTCCGGCAAATAAGTTACCGACCAGTACACACTCGGCGCAGAGCCCCAACCCGTATGAGACATTTTCCACATTGCATCCGACGACGATTCGTCCATCGTCCACCAGCGCCGCCGCCCCCACCGCGAAGCCCGAGTAGGGCGCGTAGGCCCGGCCCATCACCTCATGCGCGTTGGCGCGCAACAGTTTCCAATCGATCTCGACCATAGTTTCCCATCCAATCACGTGGGCTGAATGGATGCAGAGAATCGCGCGGGACGACCCAATTCGTATTGGAGAGGCAAACCTAACTTCATTTGCGGGGGGCGTACGAACCCCGACTCGAATTAGTTCCCCCGTTTCCGTTGGGTTTAGAGTTCAGAGAAGTCGGTTCAGGATCACGTCGGGTCCCCAGTTGTGGTATGTCCGCAACGCTGCGCAGACTCGACACGTCCACCAATGACGTTGGAGGCACAGCACTCGATGAGTACTACGACTGAAGCCGCTCCGGCCAAGGAGCGCACACGGTCGCTTTACCGGGGCGACCCCGGAATGTGGTCCTGGGTTTTGCACCGGATCACAGGCGTAATGACGTTCTTCTTCCTATTCGTGCACGTGCTGGATACCGCGCTGGTGCGCGTGAATCCCGACACGTACGACAGTGTCATCGAGACCTACAAGAACCCGATCGTCGGGCTCATGGAGCTCGCACTCGTCGCCGCGGTGCTGTACCACGCACTGAACGGTGTCCGGGTGATGCTGGTGGACTTCTGGTCCAAGGGACCGCAGTACCAGCGCCTGATGCTCTGGGTAATCCTCGCGATCTGGTTCCTGGTGATGATCCCGGGCGCCGGCCGCATCTTCTACAACATGTTTGCGGGGCACTGACATGACGACAGAAGCCAAGAGTCTCGGCAAGACCTACGACCGTCCCGCCAGCCTGGACAACCCGCGCTCTCCGCGCCGGACCTCGAAGAACAACTTCGAGCTGTACGCCTGGCTGTTCATGCGGTTCTCCGGACTCGCACTGATCTTCCTCGTGCTCGGCCACCTCTTCATCATGCTGATGCTCGACGACGGTGTGCACCGCATCAACTTCGCGTTCGTCGCAGGCCGCTGGTCCAGCCCGTTCTGGCAGTTCTGGGACCTCACCATGCTGTGGCTTGCCCAGCTGCACGGCGGAAACGGACTCCGCACGGTCATCGCGGACTACTCCCGCAAGGACTCCACGCGCTTCTGGCTGACCACGATCCTCGTTCTCTCGATGATCCTGATCATGGGCCTCGGCACGTACGTCATCTTCACCTTCGACCCCAATATCTCGGCGAGCTAGGGGAGCACAGACTTCATGCAGGAACACCGTTATGACGTGGTCATCGTCGGCGCCGGCGGCGCCGGCATGCGCGCAGCGATCGAGGCCGGTCCCCGCGCCCGCACCGCGGTACTGACCAAGCTCTACCCCACCCGCAGCCACACCGGCGCGGCCCAGGGCGGCATGTGCGCCGCGCTGGCGAACGTGGAGGAAGACAACTGGGAGTGGCACACCTTCGACACGGTCAAGGGCGGCGACTACCTCGCCGACCAGGACGCCGTCGAGATCATGGCCAAGGAGGCCATCGACGCGGTGCTCGACCTCGAGAAGATGGGTCTGCCGTTCAACCGCACGCCCGAGGGCAAGATCGACCAGCGTCGTTTCGGTGGTCACACCCGCGATCACGGTAAGGCCCCCGTGCGCCGCGCATGTTATGCCGCGGACCGCACCGGTCACATGATCCTGCAGACGCTCTACCAGAACTGCGTCAAGCACGACGTCGAGTTCTTCAACGAGTTCTACGCCCTCGACATCGCGATCACCGAGACGGAGAACGGCCCGGTCGCCACCGGCGTCATCGCCTACGAGCTGGCCACCGGCGAGATCCACGTCTTCCACGCGAAGTCCATCGTGTTCGCCACCGGCGGCTCGGGACGCATGTACAAGACGACGTCCAACGCGCACACCCTCACCGGTGACGGCATGGGCATCATCTTCCGCAAGGGCCTTCCGCTGGAGGACATGGAATTCCACCAGTTCCATCCGACAGGCCTGGCCGGGCTCGGCATCCTCATCTCCGAGGCCGTGCGCGGTGAGGGCGGCATCCTCCGCAACGCCGACGGCGAACGGTTCATGGAGCGCTACGCCCCCACCATCAAGGACCTCGCCCCCCGTGACATCGTCGCGCGGTCGATGGTTCTCGAGGTCCTCGAGGGACGCGGCGCGGGACCGAACAAGGATTACGTCTACATCGACGTGACCCACATCCCCGAGGAAGTTCTCGACGAGAAGCTCCCCGACATCATGGAGTTCTCCCGCACCTACCTCGGCGTGGACCCGGTCAAGGAACCGGTGCCGGTGTACCCCACCTGCCACTACGTCATGGGCGGCATCCCCACCCGGATCAACGGTGAGGTCCTGCGCAACAACGACGAGATCGTCCAGGGCCTGTACGCCGCCGGCGAGTGCGCCTGCGTCTCCGTCCACGGCGCGAACCGTCTCGGCACCAACTCGCTGCTCGACATCAACGTCTTCGGACGCCGCGCCGGCATCGCCGCCGCCGAGCACGCCAACAACAGCGAGTTCGTCGACATGCCCGAGGCGCCCGAGAAGATGGTCGACGACTGGATGGCCACCATCCTGTCGGACCACGGTCACGAGCGTGTCGCGGACATCCGCAGCGAGCTGCAGCAGTCCATGGACAACAACGCCTCGGTGTTCCGTACCGAAGAGCGCCTCACCCAGGCACTCAAGGACGTGCGCGCACTCAAGGAGCGCTACAACCACATCACGGTGCAGGACAAGGGCAAGCGCTACAACAGCGACCTGCTCGAGGCCGTCGAGCTCGGTTTCCTCCTCGAAATGGCGGAGGTCACCGTCGTCGGCGCGCTGAACCGCAAGGAATCGCGCGGCGGCCACGCCCGCGAGGACTACCCGGACCGCAACGACGCCGAGTACATGAAGCACACGATGGCATACAAGGAGGGCGACGGCCTGCTCTCCGACATCCGTCTCGACTACAAGCCGGTAGTCCAGACCCGCTACGAGCCGATGGAGCGGAAGTACTGATGAGCGCACCTGCAGTCGACAAGAGCGAGAACAAGTCGGATCTCCCTCCCGTGCCCGAGGGCGCCGTCATGGTCACCCTCAAGATCGCGCGAATGAACCCGGAGTCCGGCGAGGGCCAGCACTGGGACAGCTTCCAGGTTCCGGCTCTGCCGACGGACCGCATGCTGAACCTGCTCCTGTACGTGAAGGGCTACCTCGACGGCACCCTGACGTTCCGCCGCAGCTGCGCCCACGGCGTGTGCGGTTCGGACGCGATGCGGATCAACGGCGTCAACCGTCTGGCCTGCAAGCTCCTCATGAAGGACATGCTGCCCAAGGACGGCAAGCCGGTCACGATCACCGTCGAGCCCATCAAGGGCCTGCCGGTGGAGAAGGACCTCGTGGTCGACATGGAGCCCTTCTTCGACGCGTTCCGCGCCGTGAAGCCGTTCCTCATCACCACCGGCAACGAGCCCACCCGTGAGCGCATCCAGTCGCAGCACGACCGGGCACGCTTCGACGACACCACCAAGTGCATCCTGTGCGCCTGCTGCACCACATCGTGCCCGGTGTACTGGAGCGACGGCAGCTACTTCGGTCCCGCCGCCATCGTCAACGCTCACCGCTTCATCTTCGACAGCCGTGACGAGGGTGCATCGGAGCGTCTCGACATCCTCAACGACAAGGACGGTGTCTGGCGTTGCCGGACCACGTTCAACTGCACCGACGCGTGCCCCCGTGGCATCCAGGTGACGAAGGCGATCCAGGAAGTCAAGCGCGCGCTGCTCTTCGCACGCTGACCCCAGGTCTGCCGAGCACGTTCCCGGGCGCCCCCGACCACACCGGTCGGGGGCGCCCTGCGTCGTGTCCAACCTCACTGTCCGCGCGGTCCCACGGTGAAATCTCCGCGCTAGTGTCGAAAGCAGATGCTCCCGACGGACAGTGAGGTTCACCCATGGCGCAGTCGCCCAGTCCCGCAGTGGTCACGGTCACCGGAGCGGCAGGCAGCATCGGCTACGCGGCGCTGTTCCGGATCGCCGCAGGCGAGATGCTCGGAGCCGACACCCCGATTCGGCTGCGGCTCTTGGAGATTCCGTCCGCCGTGTCCGCTGCCGAAGGTACCGCGATGGAACTCGACGACAGCGCCTTCCCCCTGCTCCGCGACATCGAGGTCCACGACGACCCGAAGCGGGGCTTCGACGGCACCGACGTGGCCCTCCTCATCGGATCACGTCCCCGGTCCAAGGGCATGGAGCGCGGCGACCTCCTGGCCGCGAACGGGCAGATCTTCACCGTGCAGGGTCGGGCCATCAACCAGGTTGCCGCGGACGGAGTCCGGGTGCTGGTCGTGGGCAACCCCGCCAACACGAACGCGCTTGTCGCCGCGAACAACGCCCCCGACGTCCCTGCGGACCGGTTCACGGCGCTGACCCGGCTCGACCACAACCGCGCGATCGCCCAGCTGGCACGGCACTCCGGCGCCGCGGTGAAGGACATCAGCCGCGTCGCGATCTGGGGCAACCACTCGAGCACCCAGTACCCCGACATCTTCCATGCGAGGGTCGGTGACCGGTCCGGTGCCGAGTTCGCCGCCGACCGCGAATGGCTCACCGGCGACTTCATTCCCACGGTCGCGAACCGTGGCAGCGCGATCATCGAGGCTCGCGGCGCATCCTCCGCGGCCTCCGCCGCCAACGCCGCGATCGACCACGTGCACGACTGGGTGCTCGGCACCCCCGAGGACGACTGGACGTCCGTGGCGCTGCCCTCCCCCGGCGCCTACGGCGTGCCGGAGGGTCTGGTGAGCTCGTTCCCGGTTCGCTCGGTCGGCGGGGCGTGGCAGATCGTGGACGGGCTGGAGATCGACGACTTCTCGCGGACGCGGATCGATGCGTCTGTCGCGGAACTCGAATCCGAACGCGACGCCGTCCGGGGCATGGGTTTCATCTGATCCGGCGTCCGTCTTCCGGGACGGTCGCGCCGACGTCACGAAATCGTGTCGACACGCGTCCGTTTTCGGAAGTCGACCTGTCGTCGCATACGCTGCCTCTTCGATGATGTGGCGTCGAGTGTGTACCGCGGTCGTGTCCGGAACCCTGCTGGCCGGACTCTCGGTGAGTGCTGCCGGGGCGATTCCGCCCGCAGTGCCCTCCTCCCCCACCTCCGCACCGTTCACCACCCCGAACACCGACAACTGCCCCAACCGGTCGGCCCCCGCGCCTGCGATCGACCTGTCCGAGGTACCCCAGCCGGGTGATCCGACACCGAGCGCCGTGTCGGTGCCCGACGAGCCTGTGGGCGGGCCGAAGCTGGCCGGATGCGGGGTGATCCTTCCCGACGACGCGCCCGCGCTGCCCGCCGACATCGCGGCGTCCGGCTGGGTGGTCGCGGACATCGACACCGGCGACGTGCTCGCGGCGAAGGACCCGCACGGCCGCTACCGGCCGGCGAGCACCATCAAGATGCTGCTGGCTCTCGTGGCGCTCGACGAACTGGATCTCGACAAGACCGTGACGGCCACCGCCGAGGACGCCGCGGTGGAGGGCAGCGCGGTCGGGATCGGTAAGAACGGTCAGTACACGAACCGGCAGTTGATGCAGGGCCTGGTGATGGCGTCGGGGAACGACGCGGCCCACCTCCTCGCCCGGCAACTCGGCGGCGACGCCGCCACGGTCGACAAGATGAACCACCTCGCCGACACCCTCGGCGCGCACGACACGCGGACCGCGACGCCGTCGGGGCTCGACGGCCCCGGCATGAGCAGCTCGCCGTTCGACCTCGCGCTCATCTTCCACACCGCGATGAAGAACCCGACGTTCGCGGAGCTGATCTCCACCGAGACGGTGCAGTTCCCGGGTTTCCCGAAGGACCCGGCGATCCCGGACGATCAGGACCGGCCCCCGTTCGCACTGGCCAACGACAATCAGCTGCTCTACAACTACGACGGCGCACTGGGCGGCAAGACCGGATTCACCGACGACGCCCGCCACACCTATGTCGGCGGCGCCGATCACGACGGTCGCCGCCTGATGGTGACGTTGATGGGCGCCGAGGCCCAGCCGATCCGGCCGTGGGAGCAGGCGGCACGACTGCTCGATTACGGTTTCGCCCTCGACCGCGACGCCCGGGTGGGGTCACTCGAGGACCTGCATCCGGCCGACGAAGGGTCTGCCGCGGTGCTTGCCGCACCGCCGCAACAGGATTCGGCGGCCGCGACGAGTTCCGTCGTCGCGTCGGGTTCCGACCACCCCGACAACACGCTGGCCCTGCGGGCGGGTGTGGGGATCGTCGGGGCGGCCGTCGTCCTCGTGCTGGTGCTCTGCGCACGCCGGCTGTCCCGCAGACGCTGAGGGGCAGCGGCACCCGCCTCAGCGCTTGTTGCGGGTGAACAGTCCGGACAACCCGAGCGCCGCGACGGCGCCCACACCGACCAGGGCGAGTCCCCCACGCACGCCCGGCCCCTCGTGCACCTCGATCCGGGGGTTGATGACGGCCGGATCCGGCGGCGGCACATAGGCGAGCGCGAGGCTGGCGCGGGTGGTCGCGGCCCACGCCGTCGAGAAGAGCAGCATCCGGCACGTCAGGTAGATGAATACGAGCAGACCGATGATCGGGCCGAACGCCACACCGGCGGGACCCGCGGTCACCGCCGAGAGGTAGATGGCACCGACCTGCTTGAAGATCTCGAACACCACGGCCGCGAGCAGGGCCGCCTTGAGCGCACTGCGGAACGTGACGGGCTCTCGCGGCAGTCGGGCGATCACCCAGGCGAACACCGCCCACGTCGCGACCAGCGATACCACCGTCGACAGTGCGCGTAACCCGGCGTCGATCCCGGTCACGTCTTCGAGGTTGAGCACCTCGACGACGGTGCGCGCCACGGGACCGCTACTCAGCGCGGAGGATCCGAGAGAGACCACCATCGCCAGACCCAGCCCGAGCAGCGCGGCCGCGTCGCCCAGCTTGGTCCGGACGAATCCCTTCGACTCGCGCTGGCTCTCCCACATCGCCGTCAGCGCGTCGCGCAGGTTCGCCATCCACCCGAGTCCCGCGTACGCGGCACCGAGCAGACCGAGAACACCCACGCTGGCACGGGACGCGATCGCCGAATCGATGACCGTGTTGAGCGTGTCACCCAGACTTCCGGGAACGTTCTTGGTGATGCTGTCCTGCAGTTCCTGCAGCAACTCCGGCTGCCCGGCGAGGACGAAACCCGCGATGGCGAACGCGACCATCAGGATCGGAATCAGTGCGAGCACACTGAAATACGTGATCCCCGCCGCGTAATAGTCACCCTTCTGCTGCTGATACCGCTGTCCGGCCCGCATCAGATGGTCGAACCAGGGGCGCGCTGCCCGCTGCCTGTCGAGAAAACTCGGTTCGTCAGCCACAGTGCTCATCCCTTCGGTGTCAGAAACCCAACCTTCTCGTACACGGCCGCCAGAGTCTGCGACGACACCTCACGGGCGCGGTGAGCACCGGCGGCGATGATCCGATCGAGTTCTGCCTCGTCCGAGAGGTACCCTTCCACCTTCGCTTTCAACGGTGTCACGAACTCGGCGAGGACATCTGCCGTATCCGTTTTCAGGTCGCCGTACCCCTTGCCCTCGTACCCGGCCACCAACGTCTCGACCGGAGTCCCGGACAGCGCGGACTGGATGGTGAGCAGATTGCTCACACCGGGTTTGGCCTGCGGGTCGTAGCGGATCTCCCGCTCGTTGTCGGTGACCGCGGACTTGATCTTCTTCGCCGACACCTTGGGGTCGTCGAGGAGGTTGATCAGGCCGGCGGGGCTCGGACCGGACTTGCTCATCTTCGACGTCGGATCCTGCAGGTCGTAGATCTTGGCGGTGCCCTTGATGATCTGGGCCTCGGGAATCACGAACGCCTTCCCGAACCGGGTGTTGAACCGCTGAGCGAGATCGCGGGCCAGTTCGAGATGCTGACGCTGGTCCTCGCCGACAGGGACCCGCTGCGGGCGGTAGAGCAGGATGTCGGCAGCCATCAGCACCGGATACGTGAACAGGCCGACGCTCGCGTTCTCACTGCCCTGTTTTGCCGACTTGTCCTTGAACTGCGTCATCCGGCTCGCTTCACCGAAACCGGTGATGCAGTTGAGGACCCACGCCAGCTGCGCGTGCTCGGGCACCTGGCTCTGCACGAACAGCGTGGCACGGTCGGGGTCGATTCCGAGCGCCAGCAGCTGCGCCACCGCGATCTTCGTACGACGGCGCAGTTCCTTCGGGTCCTGCGCCACCGTGATCGCGTGCAGGTCCGGGATGAAGTAGAACGCGTCGAAGTCGTCCTGCAGAGGCACCCACTGTTGCAGGGCACCCAGGAAGTTGCCGAGGTGGAACGAGTCGGCGGTGGGCTGGATGCCGGAGAGCACCCGCGGTTTCACGGTGGGCTTCTGAGCTGCAGGGGTCGACATGAGTACTGATCTTTTCACGTGCGCCGTGACGACACGAATCAGATACCGGCCGTCACCGGTACTGGACGGTGACCGGCGCGTGGTCGGACCACCGCTGGTCGTAGGTTTCGGCGCGCTCGACGACGGCCTGCTTGGCCCGCTCCGCCAGTTCCCGGGTGGCGATCTGGTAGTCGATGCGCCAGCCGGAGTCGTTGTCGAACGCCTTCCCGCGGTACGACCACCACGAGTACGGTCCGGCGACGTCGGGATTCAGCTGCCGGACCACGTCGGCCCAGTGCGCGTCTTCGGCGAACAGGGCCCCGAGCCACTCCCGCTCGTTCGGGAGAAAACCGGAGTTCTTCTTGTTGGTCTTCCAGTTCTTCAGGTCGAGTTCGGTGTGGGCGATGTTCCAGTCGCCGCAGACCACGACGTTCCGGCCCGCCGCGACGGCAGCCGCTGCGGTGTCGGTGAGGTACCGGGCGAAGGAGTCCATGAACCGCTCCTTCTCCTCCTGCCGGGGTGTCTGGGCCTCCCCGGAGGGCAGGTACAGGCTCGCCACGGTCAGGTCGTCGAAGTCGGCCTCGAGGTAGCGGCCCGCGGTCGCGAACTCGTCGTCACCGTGGCCGACGCGGAAGGCGTCGGCAGGTTTCCGGGACAGGATCGCGACGCCGTTGCGCCCCTTCGACGACGGCTCCGCGGACACCAGGTTCCATCCGCCCTCCAGGGCGGGCGCGAGCGTCTCGGCCAGTTGCTCGTCGGACGCCCGCGTCTCCTGCAGGCAGACGACGTCGGCCTCCGTGCGCTCGATCCACTCGGTGAGCCCCTTGCGGGCGGCGGCGCGCACGCCGTTGACATTGACGGTGGTGATGATGTGTGGCACGGCAAGCACCGTAGCGGACGCGTACGACACCGCGGCTACCGAGACGAACGGGCGCTGCGGCGTTCCATCGCGACCGCCACGGTGAGGACCACGAGTCCCGCCACGGCGAGCAGCGCACCGACCGCGGCGGGCGCCGTGTAGCCGTAGCCGGCCGCGATCACGACACCACCGATCCACGCCCCGAACGCGTTCGCGATGTTGAGTGCCGCGTGGTTGAGCGACGCGGCGAGGGTCTGGGCGTCGGCGGCGACGTCCATCAGCCGGGTCTGCAGTCCGGGCACCATCGACGCACCCGCCGCACCGACGAAGAACACCAGCAGCAGCGCCGTGTACGGGTTGTGGGAGGCGATCACGAAGATGCCGAGCAACACCCCGAGTGCCGTCATCGATACGAACAGACCGGGAATCAGCGCCCGGTCGGCGAGCCGGCCGCCGATCAGATTGCCCGCGACCATGCCCAGTCCGTAGATCATCAGGGCCAGCGGCACCAGCGACCGCGACAGCCCGGCGACGTCGGTGAGCGTCGTGCTGATGTAGGTGTAGACGGCGAACATGCCACCGAATCCGACCATGCCGATGATCAGCGTCATCCACACCTGCGCGCGGCGCAGGGCACCGAGTTCGGTGAGGGGATTCGACATCCGCATTGCGGCGAGCGCGGGCACCCACGACCAGATCGCGCCCAGTGTCACCACACCGATCACCGCCACGAGCGCGAAGGCGCTGCGCCAGCCGAGCGTCTGACCCAGCCACGAGGCGACCGGAACGCCGACGACGTTGGCCACCGACAGCCCCATCATGACGAGAGCGACCGCCCTGGCCCGCTGGCCGCGGTCCGCGAGGTGCGCCGCCACGAGGGCCGCGACACCGAAGTAGGCGCCGTGCGGGAGGCCTGCCACGAACCGCGCGGCCATCAGCACGCCGTAGTTCGGCGCGAACACGGTGGCGGCGTTGCCGATCGTGAACGCCGCCATCAACGCGATCAACAGCGTCTTCCGGGGCACCCGTGCGGTCAGCGCCGCGATGAGAGGCGCGCCCACGACCACACCCAGCGCGTACGCCGAGATGACGTGCCCGGCCGTCGGCTCGGTGATCCCGAGACTCGACGCCATCTCGGGCAGCAGCCCCATCGCCACGAACTCGGTGGTCCCGATCCCGAAGCCACCGAGCGCGAGCGCGACCATGGCGAGCTTGCGGACGGACGGATGTTGCGCGATGACACCGAGGTGCTCGGGGCGGACAGGGGTGGAAGTGCTCACAGAAGAACTTTCGACTAGGCGGAGATACGGCTACGCGGCGCACGGCGCCTCGTTGCGCAACGACCCACATCGAAATTCTCTTCCCCGGATTCGGCCTTTCGCGCCTCGAACGACCGTGAGATGACTCACCCGGGACCCGGAGACTGCGAACGGGACGCCCCCGTGAGGGACGTCCCGTTCGTAGCGCTGCGGCTCGGTGCCTACTGCTCGGCGATGGCCTTCTGGAGGTTGATGTCCAGCGCACCGAGGAACTCCTCGGTGGTCAGGTAGCCCTGGTCGCCGCCGACCAGCATCGCGAGGTCCTTCGTCATCTGACCACCCTCGACAGTCTTGATGACCACGTCTTCGAGCTTCTGGGCGAAGCCGATGACGTCGGGGGTGTTGTCGAGCTTGCCGCGATGCTCGAGTCCACGGGTCCACGCGAAGATCGACGCGATGGGGTTGGTGGACGTCGGCTTGCCCTGCTGGTGCTGACGGAAGTGACGCGTCACGGTGCCGTGCGCGGCCTCGGCCTCACACGTCTTTCCGTCCGGGGTCAGCAGCACGGAGGTCATGAGGCCGAGCGATCCGAAGCCCTGCGCGACGGTGTCGGACTGGACGTCGCCGTCGTAGTTCTTGCAGGCCCAGACGTAGCCGCCCTCCCACTTGAGCGCCGACGCGACCATGTCGTCGATGAGACGGTGCTCGTAGGTGAGTCCGGCCGCGTCGAACTCCGGCTTGAACTCGGTCTCGTAGACGTGCTGGAAGATGTCCTTGAATGCGCCGTCGTACGCCTTGAGGATGGTGTTCTTGGTCGACAGGTACACCGGGTAGTTCTGCTGCAGGCCGTAGTTGAGCGAGGCGCGCGCGAAGTCCTCGATGGACTTGGTGAAGTTGTACTGCCCCTGGACGACGCCGCCGCCCTCGGGGAAGTTCACCAGCTCGTGCTCGATCGGCTCGCTGCCGTCCTCGGGCGTGTAGGTGATCATCACCTTGCCGGGGCCGGGGACCTTGAAGTCGGTGGCGCGGTACTGGTCACCGAAGGCGTGACGGCCGATGATGATCGGCTTGGTCCAGCCCGGAACCAGTCGCGGAACGTTGGAGATGATGATCGGCGCGCGGAAGATCGTCCCACCGAGGATGTTGCGGATGGTGCCGTTGGGCGACCGCCACATCTTCTTGAGACCGAATTCCTCGACGCGTGCCTCGTCCGGGGTGATGGTCGCGCACTTGACGCCGACGCCGTGCTTCTTGATGGCGTTGGCCGCGTCGACGGTCACCTGGTCGTCGGTCTCGTCCCGGTACTCGATGCCGAGGTCGTAGTACTCGAGGTTCACATCCAGGTAAGGATGGATCAGTTTGTCTTTGATGAACTGCCAGATAATGCGTGTCATCTCGTCGCCGTCGAGTTCGACGACGGTGCCCTCAACCTTGATTTTGGACATGGGTGCTTCGCGTCCTCCTAGGAAGTTTCCCTGGTTACACGGTTGCGGGCGCACTTTGTGAGTGGGTCCGCGAACGGTTCGCTTATCAAACGTAGACGGTCACGGCGGCCCCTGGGGAGACCGCACCTAAACAAGACAAGCGTACTGCTATGCGAGCGGCTCGCAACAGGTGGGGCGCACAACCCACCCCTACTCGCGGGTAACTTTTCCCTGCTAGCGGCCCTGATCGGTGCCGTTTCCGGTCGTTCCACCTCAGCCGCTAAGATTCACTCCAGGTCATGAGTGCCAGCAACGAGCCCCGGCTAGCTGGCCGGCAACCCTCCACCGCGGTGGGGTGCCCCGGGTGATGACCTGGTTCCCTGATTCATACAACAGTCGGGTGACAAGCGCGGGTCCGACATCGGAGGTTCATGATGTGTTGTTGTTGTCGTAGATAGACCCCAGACAAGCCCTGCGCGCGAACGAACCAGCACTCCGTCCGCGCCTCGTCAGACCACTGGAGTAGACAGCACATGACCGAGAACTGGTCGTTCGAGACCAAGCAGATCCATGCCGGGCAGACGTCCGACGCGACCACCAAGGCGCGGGCGCTGCCGATCTACCAGACCACCTCGTACACGTTCGACAGCACCGATCACGCTGCCGCGCTGTTCGGTCTGGCAGAGCCGGGCAACATCTACACCCGCATCATGAACCCCACGCAGGACGCGGTCGAGCAGCGCATTGCCGCGCTCGAGGGCGGCGTCGCCGCCCTGCTGCTGTCCTCCGGACAGGCCGCGGAGACGATCGCGATCCTGAATCTCGCCGAGGCAGGTGACCACATCGTCTCCAGCCCGCGGCTGTACGGGGGCACCTACAACCTCTTCCACTACACGCTGCCCAAGCTCGGCATCGAAGTCTCGTTCGTCGAGGACCCCGACGACCTCGAGCAGTGGAAGGACGCGGTCCGGGACAACACGAAGGCGTTCTACGGCGAGACCATCTCCAATCCCCGCAACGACGTCCTCGACTTGCCCGGCATCTCCGGGATCGCGCATCAGCACGGACTCCCGCTGATCGTCGACAACACGGTGGCCACTCCCTACCTGATCCGCCCCCTCGAGCACGGCGCGGACATCGTGGTGCACTCGGCCACCAAGTACCTCGGCGGTCACGGCACGGCGATCGCCGGTGTCATCGTCGACGGCGGCACGTTCGACTGGACCCAGGGCCGCCACGGCAACTTCACCACGCCGGACCCGAGCTACCACGGCGTCCTCTACTCCGAGCTCGGACCGCCTGCGTTCGCCCTCAAGGCTCGCGTGCAGCTGCTTCGCGACCTCGGTTCGGCGATCTCCCCGTTCAATGCGTTCCTCATCGCGCAGGGCCTCGAGACTCTGAGCCTTCGCATGGAACGACACGTGTCCAACGCGACCGCCGTCGCGCAGTACCTGGAGGCCCGCCCGGAGGTCGTGTCCGTCGGATACGCCGGGCTCCCGTCGTCGCCCTGGCACGACCGGGCGAAACAGATCGCGCCGAGGGGTGCGGGTGCCATCGTGACGTTCGAACTCGCCGGCGGCATCGACGCGGGCAAGAAGTTCGTCAACGCGCTCACCCTGCACAGCCACGTCGCGAACATCGGCGACGTCCGCTCGCTGGTGATCCACCCGGCGTCCACCACACACTCCCAGCTGACCCCCGAGGAGCAGGCCGCCAGCGGCGTCACCCCCGGACTGGTCCGCCTGGCTGTCGGCATCGAAGGGATCGACGACATCATCGCCGATATCGAGACCGGACTTACGGCGGCGGCATCTTGACCGTGAGCGCTGTACAGAACCTGCCCGTGGCGGACGGACGGCTCGGCACCATCGACATCGGATCGCTCGAGCTCGAGAGCGGAACAGTGATCCCGTCGGTGTCCCTTGCCGTGCAGCGATGGGGTGAGCTGTCCCCCAACCGGGACAACGTCGTGCTCGTCGAGCACGCCCTCACCGGTGACTCCCACGTCACCGGACCCGTCACCGACGAGCACCCCTCCCCCGGATGGTGGACCGGAATGGTCGGTCCGGGTGCGCCGATCGACACCGACGAGTGGTGCGTGGTCGCGACCAACGTCCTCGGTGGCTGCCGCGGCACCACCGGTCCCGGTTCGATCGCCGAGGACGGGCGCCCGTGGGGCAGCCGCTTCCCGGAGATCTCCATCCGCGACCAGATCGCGGCCGAGAAGAAGTTCACCGACCTGCTGGGCATCGACAAGCTGGCGTCCGTCGTCGGTGGTTCGATGGGCGGGATGCGCGCGCTCGAGTGGGCCGTCAGCTACCCGGACCAGGTGGCGTCGGCGCTCGTTCTCGCGGTCGGCGCCCGCGCGACCGCCGACCAGATCGGCACACAGACCACCCAGATCGCGGCCATCACCAGCGACCCCGACTGGCAGGGCGGCGACTATCACGGCACCGGCCGGATCCCCCTGGCGGGTCTGCGCATCGCCCGCCGGATCGCGCATCTGACGTACCGCACCGAGAGCGAACTCGACTCCCGGTTCGCGAACTCGCCGCAGGACGGCGAGGACCCGTGGCGCGGCGGACGGTACTCCGTCGAGAGCTACCTCCAGCACCAGGCCGACAAGCTGGTCGGCAGGTTCGACCCGAGCACGTATGTGCTGCTGTCCGAGGCCATGAACCGGCACGACGTGGGCCGCGGTCGCGGTGGCATCGCCGCGGCGCTGGGGACGATCACCGCCCCCGTCATCGTGGGCGGCGTCGACTCCGACCGCCTGTACCCGATCCGCCTGCAGGAGGATCTGGCCAACGACATCCCCACCTGCGACGGTCTGCGGGTGCTCAACTCGCGGGACGGCCACGACGGGTTCCTCACCGAGGCCGCCGCCGTCGCGAAACTGCTCTCCGAGACGATGCAACTGGCACGCGCCGGACGCTGACACCGGCGCCGGACGACGCCCGCTCGGACCGCTAGCCGGTTCCGAGCGGGTCGATCGACACGGCCAGCCACACGATCGCGCCCCCGACGGCCACGAGCGCGCCCACGTCGAAAGGCTTGCTGCGCACCGCGAGCAGTCCGACGCGCTCCGACGGCATCATCAACCGGAAGACCGCCGCGAGCAGCGTGGCGACACCGAACACGAACGCGCCTCGTCGCCACCGATCCGCGAGCACGAACACGACGGCCACGACGATGACGACGAGGACTGCGAGCATCGGCAGATTCTTCTTCGCGAACTGCCCCCAGTCGGCCATGTCAGCCGAGAGACGCTGCGACACGCTCGGCCCGCTCCACGACGTTGGTCAGCAGGAAGGCGCGGGTGAGCGGCCCGACGCCACCGGGGTTCGGGGACAGGAAGCCGGCGACCTCGGCAACGTCCGCCGCCACGTCGCCGCGCAGTCCGTCCTCGGTGCGGCTCACACCCACGTCGAGCACCGCGGCACCGGGCTTGACCATGTCGGCCGTGACCAGCCCGGGTACACCCGCCGCGGCGATGACTATGTCGGCGCGGCGGACCTCGGCGCCGAGGTCCCGCGTACGGGTGTGGCAGAGGGTGACGGTGGCGTTCTCGCTGCGCCGGGTGAACAGCAGACCGATCGGGCGACCCACGGTGACACCGCGACCGACGACGACGACGTGGGCACCCTCGATCGGCACCTCGTACCGGCGCAGCAGGTGCAGGATTCCGCGCGGCGTGCACGGCAGCGGCGCTTCCTTGCCCAGCACCAGCCGGCCCAGGTTGACCGGGTGCAGGCCGTCGGCGTCCTTGTCGGGGTCGATGCGCTCGAGGGCGGTGTTCTCGTCGAGCTGCTTCGGCAGCGGGAGCTGCACGATGTAGCCGGTGCAGTCCGGGTTGGCGTTGAGCTCGTCGATGGTGGCGTCGAGCTTCTCCTGCGTGATGTCGCCGGGCAGGTCGCGGCGGATCGAGGTGATCCCGACCTTCGCGCAGTCGTTGTGCTTCCCGCGCACGTAGGCGGCCGACCCCGGGTCGTCGCCCACCAGAACGGTGCCGAGACCGGGCGTGATGCCCTTGTCCTTCAGGGCGCTCACCCGCACCTTCAGGTCTTCGAAAATCTCGTCGCGGGTCGCCTTGCCATCGAGGATCGTTGCAGTCACGTGCCCCATTCTCTCAGGTTCGCCACACGCGCGTCAGGTCGGTTCCACCACGAGCCCGTTGGCCGTCGCGTACGCGATGGCCTGGGTGAGTTCGATCTGCGCCTTGTCCAGCGAGACCGCCGTCCACAGGTTCGCGTCGACGTGGGCGCCGCGCAGGTCCGCGCCGTCGAATTTCGCGCCGCCGGTGCGGGCGCCGAACAGGTCCGCCGAGCGGAGAACGGCGCGGCGGAGGTCCGTGCGGACGAGGTTGGCCTCCCGGAACCGGCAGTCCGTGAAATCGAGTCCGCGCAGGTCCGCGCCGCCCAGCGACGCGAGCGTGAAATCACATTCGTCGAAGACCATCGGGCGCAGTCGGCAGTTGTCGAATTCCGATCCGAGGAAGCTGCAGTTGCGGAACTCGCTGTGCCACAGCGTCGTTCTGGTGAACGAGCACGAGCGGAACGCCGTCCCCACATGACGCGACTCGGCGAGGTCGGCGCCCGTGAAATCGCAGTCGGTGAAGATCACCGACTCGGTGCGGAGTTCACTCAGGTCGGCGTCGCGGAAGTTGCATTTCGTGTAGTGCCGCCGCTGCCAGTTCTGCGCGGGGAGTCGTGCGTCGCCGTAGTCCTCACCCACCACCTCTTCTACCGGATCCATGCGTCCATCATGCCGCCTCGCGGTGTGCCCCTAAGCTGTGCGGGTGTTCCGAGTGATGTTCCACGAGTGGGATTGCAGCTTTAGCGCAACTGGATAAGCCCAGGTAGACCCCACAAATGAAACGACCCCGGCGGTGTTACCAGCACCAGCCAGGGTCTAGGACACAACGGAGTAAGCCGTTATGAACCGTAGGCACGATTCTAGCGTCCAGCGTCAAGCGGACGCCTACACGATCAACCAAGCCGCTGATCTTCTCGGTGCGGACACCGACGACGTCATCGACGCTGCCGGTCTCACCCTCGGCGAACTGGAGCTTGGAGCCGTCGAGATCGGTCTCTCAGTGACCGACTACCGGAACGTCCCCGTCCTCCGCGAGCGTGACCTCGCAGTCATCGCATCCCGACTGGATGCTCAGCCCTACCTCTGACATCACCCGAGCCCTGTTAGGCCCTCCACGGGCCTCTCAGGGCCAAACGTCGTTATCTGTGCGAGTCCGACGCTAACCAACCGCATCCGTGATTCATCCCTAGTCCCCGCGAGCGGCGCGGGGCACCTGATCGAGTGGAGTGCACGCCGTCGAACAGGTCCAACGAAGCTCGATGTCCTCGTAGACATCGGGCCAGAAGTGTTGGCCGAGACGCGGTATCGGGGCATGGTCCGTGGGAGCTCTGGGGAGGGGATACGACACCGGCACCCTTGGGTGCTCCGTACGGTCAAGCACAGTCACCCCGAAGGGGTGTCCTTGTTGCCAACAGACTCCTGCGCGCCATAGTCAATGGCACGTGTAAAGGTCTCAATCGCCTTATCTATGAACGGGCTAGCGTCCATTGCCTCCTGCATGAAGCTGCCCGACTCTGGCGAACGGTCACGAATGTGGCCGAAAGCAGTCACCATCACTGCCCTTGCCGCCTCAAAATCGGTACGGGATTCGTCCAGACGCAACAGCTTGAGTCGCAATCTCGCCACACTGCCACGTTCGAACGCCTCTCTCAGCTCCGCCTCTGATTTCGCGAGTTGGGCGGCATCGCCCCGATCGCACGCGGATACCACCCCGATCAGGCCATTGTGCATCCGGTCTAACGACGCTGCCGCTTCGACCAATGCGTCGAGCCGATCGGCCTGTGCCTGCTTTCTGCGGCCCTCGGCTTGTTCTTCGTCGTGCAGCCGCTGTTGCTTATCCAGCTGCGAAGTGAGATTCCGGCGGGTCAAGTACTGAACAAATAAGACACCCCCGAGTGCCACAATCGCCGCGAGCAGAGTCACTCCCGAGCCGATAAGGGTTGCCATCGGCTGCGTCAGCCCAGTTGGCGGGGCGGGGGCCAACCGATCCAAGACCTCGGGAGGGAGGTTGAGCTGCGGCTCGATCACGACGGTTGGGATCGGCGGTTCAGGCGCAGGCTGGGATAACCACCAGGTGCTCATTCGGCCCTCTCTTGAGTTGGTGAGCCAGTGTATCGAGCTGGCGAACCGTTCTCGTCAAACCAGCTCCCACTCCCGTTCGATTCGGGCGACTTCGTCGGAGAGCTTGCGGACCATCGAGACATGTCGAAATTGATGCTGATCTGACCTACCTCGTCCTCACTGAGAGACAGATGCGGACGCAGGGACTCGAACCACGCTCTACCTTCAAGTTGTTCGATCACGGCATCCTGAGACCCGGCCTCACGTCGACGCTGGACCTCGTGCATGACCAACTCGTGGTGTGTCTGGAAGATGCTCTCGCGCCACTGGGTAATTAGTTCGCGCCGATGCTCTTGTTGCTCGCGTTGTTGCTCAACGTCCCGCGTCTTATCGAGTTCGCGCGACTTGACGAACCACGAGATCCACGGAGACGACAGCGAGACCAGAGCGGTAAAGAAACCACCGACCGCACCACCAATAACACCAACCCAGACGTCCGACATGGCCGAGAGCGTATCCCGCACACGAGAATGCCCCCCGGACCAGTAAGGCCGGGGGCTTCTAACGTCCAATGTCAAGTTCCGTCACTCTGACGAAGGTGGGCGAACCTCTTGCGGTGCGCCAGGAACGATCCGAGATAATATCGCTGACGCCTCTGGCGTGAGCTGTCCGCCCTTCCGTCCTGCCGAGCCGGTAAGCAGTCCTTCTTTACGCGCCCTCCACAAGTGCCCCCGAATCGTCTGCAACGACTTCCCGATGTCCTCGGCGAGATGCTCTACCGGCTTCGCCTGACCCGAGTTCACGCGGGAGACGTACGCCGACGACAGCAACGCTAGGTATTCCGGTGTGATGCCCTTGGCGAGCGCGTCACGGATCCGCTCGATCCGGCCCGCCTCGTACTCGTCCGACCGCGTCTGCCATCTGTCGGCATTCACAAGCTGACTCCGCAGCTTGGCCATAGCGGCGCGGAAGTCCACCGACCGCAGGACCGTGCTTGATATTCCCCCTGCCGGGTACGTCTGCGGATCGGACGGCTCGATCAAAAGTGCGATCGGCCCGCCCTGGATGTCCCCCTCCTCTGGCCAGGCCATCTTCACTGTCCAGTCGGGTCCGAGATCCATCTCCACATGGCGATTCGATGTCATGTCGCCGACTCTAGCATCGGAGCCAACATGTTGGAGTTGACGGACATGTTGAGCATGTGTCATAGTCATGTCAGCGCCGGATGGACCGACGAATTACACGAGGAGACACACAGTTGAAGGCCACCACCGGGGTCGACACGTTCGATTGGCTCGATGCGATCGAACGGCACCACACCACTACCGACGCGGACCTCTTGGCCGCGTACGGACTACTCGGGGTCGAGATCGACCGGACCCCTGAGGAAGCCGACGAATCGGCGTTGCGTCTGCATGTTGCAGGGTTCCTGCGCCCCGTTGCATTCGACGGCAGCGAGTACACATACGAGCTCTCAATCCCTGATGCCGTTGCGGCATAAGCGCAACGACGCAGGTCCAACCGTTGCATCTGCAACGCAACGCCAACCACTGACCTCACAGACAACAGAGCCCCCGGCGCTGGTATCGCCGGGGGTTCCTCGTCTCCACCCTACCGAGAAAGGAACAGCCCGTGAGGAAGCACACCGTCACCAAGCAATGGTCGACGAAGTTCAGCCGGAACCAGTACCGGATCAAGGTCGAGGGTTTCTCGACATCACTCATGTTCAGCGAGTCCGAACTCGCTGTACTCGCCGACAACATCAACCAGGCCCTTGGAGGCACCAATGACAGCACCAACCACCAGTAAGTTCAGCAAGCTCACCTGGCTCAAGAGGACGAACGGGCACAAGTTCACGCCGTCTGAGTTCCGAGTCCTGATCTCGTTGTTCAACCACTCTGGGCCCCAAGGGAAGAAGTCGCACCCCGGTATCGAGCTGATGATGCAGGAGACTGGCCTAAGCAAAGGCGTCGTGTCCGCCGCTGTCACCTCGCTGAAGGAACGCGGGTGGGTCCATGAGACCTACCGAGGTTCCGGCTACTCCAAGAAAGCATCCCAGTTCGATCTGATCCCAGATGCCCCGAACCCCGACTACGCCAAGTCACATAGTTCCGGCTACTCGGAACCATGCGAAGACCATAGTTCCGATTCTCAGCGCCATAGTTCCGAGTTTGACCCGGTCATAGTTACGGCTACTCGTAACCCATCAGATCCTGGATCAGATCCTGAGATCAGATCCTGGAGAGAAGAGAGTCCGGGAGACTCTCCATCAGATCATGCAAGGTCGCAGGAAGCAACCAAGGCATCAGAGTCTTTTCCATTGGAGGAAGAGACTACTGAGGAGGCAGCTCCTCAAGCTGCCGACCTCACCAAGACGTTGTTCCACTTCGATCCGTGGGCACGCAACCCACTGGATCCCGTGGAACGTCCTCGGGTCCAGATCCCCGAAGGGGTCGACGTCGAAGACGAGGCAGCCCTCGCGGCTGCCGGATTCAAACGGGAATGGGACCCGTTCGCCGACGGTCAGTACGCGGTAGTACCGGCTTGACTCCTGCGTGGCCGACCTGAATCGGCCACACCGGGAAGTTGTCACTTTCCCATAGGCCGGAGTCAGTGCCGGCCAACCATCCACCAGGACAAACACGCGAGCACCTTTGTGGGCGCTCCACAACACCAACGAGAGCAGGAACCACATGCAAGAGAACGACGTCGTACCCGAACGTTTCGAGAAGTCGGACCATACGAGTCCGACCTCCGCTCAGATCGAATACCTGGGAGTGATCACGCCCGACCAGATCGCCGAAGTCGAGGAGCTGACGGAGCCGCCAGCCGTGACACCAGAGGAGTACGTACGGCCCCGTCGGGATCGGGATCGTACCCAACCCAAGCGAGACACCGAAGCCGGAGAACGTATCACCCGAGACCTTGGCGACTTCGTGGCGTCCGGCCATGGGTACATGGTCGAGTCGTTCTCGACTGCGATGACGCTCACCACGAGATGCCGGTACTGCAACGGCCCCTTGCCGTTGCCTGAGACGGCGGACTTCATCTGCGAGTTCCCGCACATCCCGTGGGACAAGTGCCGGTGCAACTGGTGCGTGATCAAGGCGGACAAGCTTCTACGTAATCGTGGAGGACAACCCGAGATCTGCAACACGGAAGAGTGCCGACGCGAACAGAAGCGGGAGGAGATGCGCCGTTACCGTGCACGACAGAAGGCCGAGAAGGACGCTATGGCAGGGATCACACAGTCAGAGGTCGCCGTAGCGTGATTTCTGTAGGGTTTGAATCCCTAGAGATGACGGGGTAAGGGCACAGGGGCGGACTTCAGGCAACGCCCCCGCCCTCCCCCGAGCGACGCCCCCACGTCGCTCTCCCCAGTCGAGCCCCGGATGATCACCGGGCGCTCCTGGGGCCAGACTTCCGAGCACCAGCTCGGTAACAGCTACCCGCAAGATGCGGGTGGAGTCAGAATCAGGCAGTGACGACGTTGGTCAGCTTGACGAAAGCATGCAAGATTCTGCGTCTCCTAGGTGATTGGGTGATCACCACAGACCTCGGGCGAGCTGGTCACTCCCCGAGGTCACCAAACTTCCCGAGAAGCCCCCGGTCCGATCCGGGGGCATTCTCAATTTGTCCCAATCCATGAGCACACATGAAAGGAGGTGTTCGCGTGACCACGACATGCCCGCAAAACCACCAGATCCGCTCCAGCGCAGACCGTGACCGGCAAGGGTATTGCCGCGAGTGCAGACGCGAAGGTGACCGTGCCAGACGGCTACAGCGCCAAGCAGCGCACGAGGTCGTCAAAGTGTTCGAGGCTGCCGGAGTCAAGTTCCAGAACGACGGCATCCCGCTCAACGCCTCCGAAGTGGCAGAGGCGCTGATACGGATCTATGGCCGATAGGCCACCCCGGACACCAATTCCAGTTTCTGAGCCGTCTGTGACGCACACAGGCGGCTTTCTTGATGCCCAGGAGGCAACCAATGAATGACCAAGCTCAGCTCCACGAGCTACCCGCTTACTGGCGGGATCGACTGCGGAGGCTTCGCGTCGAGAACCAGAAGATGCGCCGACAGCGCAACGCCTACCGGGACCAGCTGATTACCGCTGGTCTCGAACCCATCGAATACGAGGAGACCAATGCTTGACACAGACCTGATTCAGCACGTGCTCGACCATGGCGGTCGCCAGGTCACCTGGGGCATTCCCGAGGATGCCGTGATCCGCCCCGGCTCTGGCGAGTCCATGCTCGATGGCATGGTCATCACCTCCTGGGAGGCGCAGGCCAATGACTGAAGAGAACAACGCACCGAACGAGACCCCGGATGACCAGCAGGAAACTCCCAAGGTCAACAAAGAAGCCAGGTACCGCACCGAGCGGAACGAGGCACGCACCGAGCGTGACTCGCTGGCTGAGCGGATCGAGCGTCTACAGACTCGGGAGCTGGAACGGGTCGCAGCGAAGCACCTGAGCGTTCCTGCGGATCTCCTGACGCTGTCGGGCAAGACCCTCGCCGATCTCCTGGACGACGACGGCGACGTCGACCCCGAGAAGGTCGCCGCTGTTGCTGTCGAGGTTCTCGGTGCCCGACCTGGCCTGAAGCCCAACGATCGAGCTACCGACCCGAGCCAGGGACACGGCTCGCATGGTCGAGGTACTCCTCGGTGGGGTGACCTTCTCCGATGAAGCTTCGGTTACTGCATTGCGTCTGTGGCGTCGGCAGTAACCAACGTTAGGGCCTGCGGCCCAACATGATCCGGTCTGTGGCCGGTGATTCCGGCGGACGCCCGACGCGTTCCGCCTCGCTCAATTCATAACGCCCTCAAGGCATCAGGCCTTGGGGGCCTTCTCGTTCCAGGAGGAACAACACATGACCGTTCTTAACTCGAACCTCACCACCGCGTGGACTCCCGAGGACTACGGCAAGCTCGTGGACATCACGGTGGCGGCGAAGGCCGTCCCGTTCCAGGCTGGCACCGTCGTGGAGACTGCATCGCAGACGATCCGGTTCCCGGTTCTGCAGGCGGACCCGGCTACCGGCTGGTACGCCGAGAACTCGACCATCACCCTCACCGATCCCGACACCGATGAGGTCGTGGTCACGCCGAAGAAGGTTGCGGGTCTTACCCAGGTCTCGAACGAGGCGCTGAACGACTCGAACCCGGCGGTCGCCAACCAGATCGGTCAGGGTCTCGCGCGTGACATCGCTCGGAAGATCGATGCAGCGTTCTTCGCGAACACCACGACGAACGGCCCCTCGGGTCTGCTCTCGGTGTCGTACTCGGTGGTCGACACCGGTGCTGCGTACACCAACCTGGACCCGTTCCACGCGGCCAAGAAGGAAGCCCAGGACGCTGGTGCTGAGCTGACTCACTTCGTCCTGGCTCCTGATGTGGCGCTGGCGCTGGCGCAGGCCAAGACTGCCACCGGCTCGAACCAGGGTCTCCTGGACAACGTCGGCGACGGCGTCACCTTGGCGGGACTGTAAGAACAACGGTGTAACTCTGAAAGGAGATGCACCATTATGACTGAT